>JACQTK010000149.1 GCA_016210845.1 Acidobacteriota bacterium
ACTGCCTACTGCCTACTGCCTACTACGTGACGTCGGGATCGCGCGTCGTGGCGTCGTCGGGCAGGCCCATGAGGCCGACCTGCCTCAGCACCCGCGGCACCGTTTCGATGGGCTCGGCGGGCGGCAGCTCCTCGGCGGTGGTGACCTTCAGCTCCTTCAGGCGCCTGGCGCTCACGAGCACGCGCGACTCGAACGAGCCGGCCGCCTCGTTGTACGCCTGGACCGCCCCGTCCAGCCGCTTGCGCACCTCGTCCAGCCGATCGGCGAAGACGGCGAGGCGCTCGTAGAATTCCCGCCCCAGGCGCGCCACCTCGCGGTAGTTCTCCGTCAGCGCTTCCTGCCGCCACGAGTGCGCGACCGTGGTCAACAGCGCAATCAGCGTGATCGGGCTGGCCAGCAGCACCCGCTGGCGCAGCCCGTGCTCGATCAGCGTCAGGTCGTGCTGCAGGGCGGCGCTGAACAGGGTCTCGCCCGGCAGGAACATCACCACCATCTCTGGCGAATCGCCGAGCGGCTCCCAGTAGGCCTTGCTCCCGAGCTTGTCGATGTGCTCGCGCACCTGGCGCGCGTGCGCCTGCAGCTTCAGCGCCCGGACCTCCTCGTCAGCGGCCTCCTGCGCATCGAGGAACGCCTCCAGCGGCGCCTTGGCGTCCACGACGATCTGCGTGCCGCCTGGCAGATGAACGATGAGATCCGGACGCAGGCGGCCGCCGTCGCCGTCGAGCGCGGGCTGCTCGTCGAAATCGCACCGCCGCAGCATGCCGGCGATCTCGACGACGCGCCGCAGCTGCATCTCGCCCCAGCGCCCGCGGACCGCGGGGGTGCGCAGCGCGCGCGACAACGTGGTGGCCGCGGCGTCGAGCGCGCGGACCTGTTCGGTGAGCCGCGCATACGTGGCCACGCGTTCGCGCTCCACCTCGTTCAGCCGCTGGTCGACGCGCTGGAGCGTCTCGGCAATCGGGCGCTGGAATCCCGCGAACGACGTCCGGGCCAGATCCAGGAACGCCGCGCGATTGTCCTTGAGGGCGTCGGCGGCGAGCGACTGAAACGCCTCACGCAGCTTCTGCTCCGCGGTGTCGAGCAGGCCTTGCGTGTCCGCCAGCGCCTGCTTCTGGCGCGCGACTTCTTCGGTGAGCCACGTGTTGTCCTGCCGCGCGGCGGCCAGCTCAGCCGTCAGCGTCACACGCCCTTCGGCGAGCTGACGCCGCACACTCGCGCGGGCGATGAGCGTGGCGACCGCGGCGGCCACGACCGCCGCGGCGATCGGCAGAATCAGGTCCATGGTTGCAGGTACTGCAGGTACGTAGAGGCGGACCTTCAGGTCCGCCTTGGGTCCGGTCGGACCCCAGTGTACCAGTCCTGTTACAGAACCCCGCGATGCAGCCACCAAACTGTAAGCGGGCGGGGGGCGCGCCTCGAGGGGCCCATCGCTGGGGCTTTGTAATCAGCAGCTTACGGATTCCCGTCGGTGGGTGCGGTCGTTGCACGGAGCGGGCCGCATGGAGACGCGGCAACCCATGGACGGCCACTACACCCTCGAGGACGGTTTCGGCGTGCGCGTTCGACAGGCGAATGGCGCCCACGGCTGGCTCGAGGTGCTCGAGCTTGGGGAGCCGCTTGCGGGCCATCCCGCGGTGGAGCATCTGCTCCGGTCGCGCGCGGCGCGCTTTGCCGACGCCGACGCCCCTTCGTGCTCGCGCGTCCAGCGGATCGAGCGTGAGGGTGCCGTGCTGCGCGTGACGGCGGAGGTGCCCGATGGCGTCCGCCTGTCGGACCTGCTGGCCGATCTCGAGTTCGGCAACGAACTGCTCCCCGACGCGGGGGCGCTCGAGCTGGCGGGCGCGGTGGTCGCGGCCGTGGCGGCGCTGCACCAGCTGCCCGGGAGCCTGGCCCACGGCGCGCTGAATCCATCGCACATGGTGTTGACCCGCGACGGGACCGCGGTGCTGACAGACGCGTGGTTCGGCCCCGCCCTCGAAGCGCTGCAGCAGAATCGCGAGCAGCTCTGGCGCGAGTACGGCGTGGCGCTGCCGGCGGCCGCGAGCCTGCCCCGTTTCGATCAGCGGGCCGACGTCACGCAGCTCGGGGCGGTGGTGCTGGCCATCGCGCTGCGGCGGCCGCTGCACTCGGACGAGTATCCCCGGGGCATTGGCGACCTCGTGGTGACGGCCACGCCGTTCGGACGCGTGTCGCACGCGCCCGCGCTGCGCTCGTGGCTCGAGCAGGCGCTGCAGCTGCACCCGCGCGCGGTCTTCGGATCCGCGGTGGGCGCGCAGCACGTGTTCGCGGAAATCCTGGCGGCGTCCGGCCTTCGCCGCGCGGGCACGCAGGCCGTGCAGGCCCTGGTTCGAAAGCGCTGCGACACGGCGGCGCGGGCCTCCGTATTCGACGCGCGGCCTTCGATGGAGCCACGGCCCGCGCCGGTCCACCACGCGGTGCCGCCTCCCGCGCCTCGGCGGCGGGGGGCGTTCCTGCAATCGGTGTTTTCGAATCTTCGCGCAAGCTGATAGGATGCTGCGCATGCGACGCGGAGGCCGTTGCTGATTCACCGCCTGGCATCGACCATCGTCCTGCTCGTCGCGCTCGCCGGAGGCGCGGCCTGCGGCACGAGCGCCCTCCCGTCCGCCGCCACGCTCGGCACCGACATCTTCCTGACCCCCGACACGATCCACGTGCGGGGCCTGATCCCCCGCAATACGACGCTCGACGGCATCCTGCGCGCGCAGGGCCTGGCGGCGGGCGCGGTGGCCGACGTGATCGCGGCGGCGCGCACGGTGTTCGATCCGCGGCGGCTGCGGTCGTCGCAGCCGTTCCTGCTCGTCACGACGCTCGAAGGGGCGCTGCGCCGGTTCGAGTACGAGATCGACGCCGATTCGATCCTGCGGATCGTGCCTACGGACCTCGACGCCAGTGCGTTGCGCGCCGAGCTCGTGCCGATTCCGAGGCGCCTGGAGCACGCCACCGCGTCGGGCGCGATCGGGGGCGCCACGCCGTCGCTGTACCAGGCCATGGAGTCGACGGGCGAGAGCCCGGAGCTGACGATTGCGCTCGCCCAGATCTTCTCGGGCGAGATCGACTTCAACACCGAGGTCCAGCCGGGCGATCGGTTTGCGCTCGCCTTCGAGAAGTTCATCCGCGAGGATCGGCCGTCGGTGACGTACGGCGCGATCATGGCGGCCGAATTCCACAACGACGGGCGCGTGGTCCGGGCCATCCGCTTCACGCCGCCCGGTGGCCGCCCCGACTACTTCGACGAGCAGGGGCGCTCCCTGCGGCGGTTCTTCCTCAGGTCGCCGCTGCGGTTCGATCCGCGGATCACGTCGCGGTTCTCGACGCGCCGCATGCACCCGATCCTCGGAACCGCGCGCGCACACAACGGGGTGGACTACGGGGCGCCGACCGGAGCGCAGGCCGTTGCCGTCGCGTCGGGCACGGTCGTCTCGGCCACCTACGACAGTGCCAACGGCTGCATGGTCCGCCTGCGGCACTCGAACGGCTACCAGACGTATTACCTGCATCTGTCCGCGTTCGGACGCGGCATCCGCGCGGGCGCGCGCGTCGAGCAGGGCCAGACGATTGGGCTCGTCGGGTCGACGGGGCTGGCCACCGGACCCCATCTGCACTACGGCCTGCAGAAGAGCGGCAGGTGGGTGGACCCGCTGCGCGAGCATCGCAACATGCCGCCTGGCGATCCGGTCCCACCCACCGCGATGGATGCCTTCCGCGCCGCGCGCGATGCGGGGCTCGAGCAGCTCGCCGCCGCCTTGACGGGGCCGGATCCGTCCGGCGTCATCGCCGCGACGCACTGACCCGACGGATCGTGGAGGCGGACCCTGATGAGGTCCGCCTCCCTCTCATTCACGATTCAGCACGTCGAGCCGTACCCGCGTCCGGCCCGCACCGACGAATCCCAGGGCACGTGCCGCTGCACGGGAGACGTCGATCACCACGCCTTGCGCCCTTGGACCACGCGCCGGACCCCGATCCACGATCCGCACGGTGACGGACTTTCGGTTGCTCAGGTTGGTGACCCGCACGACGGTTCCAAACGGATACGTCGGGTGCGCCGCGAGCATCGCGTCGTTGTCGAAGCGGCGCCCGCTGGCCGTCGTGCGTCCATCGAAGGAGTCGGCGTAGTACGACGCGAGTCCCACCTGGCCTCAGTGGCCCTGTCGTGGCCGTTGCGGAGGTGTCTGCGTCGCCACGTCCGACGCGGTGGCGGCCCGCGCGATGTCGGGCTTTGGGACGGCCGTGAGGCTGTGAGAGGGAACGAGCGCCCACAACGCCAGCGCCACGTCACCCAGGCGACGCGGGCGGGCGCGCGTCTACGGACGCGACCCCTGCTGCTGAGGCCCACGCTCGGCTCCATCGCGCCGAAACCCGGAGGCGTCCTCCTCCACGTTCCAGTGGGCGACGGCGTCTTCGGGTGCCACGATCAGATCACGGCCCGTGCGCAAATCGGCATCGGCCCGAAGGTACAGCCGCGGGCGATCCGGCTTCTGGCCGACGAGCGCTTCGAGCTTCGCGACGACACTGGGGTTGGCCAGCTCGTAGCCGAGGATGCGGCCGTCGGGGCCGCTGATGAGGACGTCGCCGACCACGCCAAGGCGCGTCCCGCCCCGGCTGACCACCGTGCGTCCGACGAAGTCGGACACCCGCGGCAGATCGTCGGCCCGCTCGTCGCGGACCGCCTGTGTGCGGTCGAGCCGCACGGTGACCGCATCGGGGCCGATGGCGTGCATCGAGGATGCCGAGATCACAGTACGGGTCGGACTGTTCACGATCGATCCGCCGCGCGAGACGACGAGACCGACCACCCGACGTGCGGCCGGATCGATCACCACGGCGTCGAGACGGCCGAGCTTCTCCGCAGCTTCGATGTCGATGACGGCCCGCCCGCCGGGCTCGCTTGCTCCGATCATGGTCAGTTCTCTCCCGCGGGGCCTTCTGAGCAAGGGCCGGGCGATGGGGCCCCCGCTCGGAGTCGCAGGCAAGGTAGAGCGTTGATGCGGTTCAGCTGTACTTTTGTCTGCCGTTCGCGGAGTACGGCCCAGCCCTGCAAGCTGTCGCCGGAGAACCAGAACGCGTTGGCGGAAGTCGACGCGATGAGTCGCTGCGGCTGGTTTTCCGGCTGCGCGGTGCCTTCGGCCTTGCGCACGCGCGCGCCGTGCGGCATCGGCTCGCCAGTGCGGCGGTGCTCAGCAACATCGTATCTTTGAGGATTCCGCACCCCTGAAGAGTCGAGCGCCCTCATGTCTACCTCAATGCGCCGGCCAGCTTGGTCATTCTGTCAAGGAATCCGGAGACTTGCGGTGGTAGCGGTAGCTGGCAGTACAGGGCCGACCGGGCGATCCCAAAGGTGGGCGAGTGTGAGCACCGCGACCCAGGATCCCGAAGCAATCCGCGTACTGCGTACATTACATCTTGGAGATCCGCGGCCTGTGGTCCGTCGCCTGGTTCCTGAGACAGCCCTTCCCCCTTCCCCCTGTCCCCTTCCCCCT
>JACQTK010000147.1 GCA_016210845.1 Acidobacteriota bacterium
ATGGTCGTGACTCGCCGCGCGTTCCTCAAGGTCACGGCGCTGGCCGGCGGCGGCATGCTCGTGGCCGGCGAGGTCGATCCCAGCACGGGCGTGTACGCGCAGGGCCCGCAGGGGCCTCCGGCCGCCTTCGTCCCCGCGGCGTTCATCCGCGTCGCACCCGACGGTATCGTGACGATCATGGCCAAGAGCCCCGAGCTCGGCCAGGGGATCAAGACGTCGCTGCCCATGATCATTGCCGACGAGCTGGACGTCGAGTGGAAGGACGTCCGCGTCGAGCAGGCGGACCTCGACGAGCCGATGTTCGGGCGGCAGACGACCGGCGGCAGCAACGGCACGCCGAGCAACTGGGACCCCGTGCGGCGCGTCGGCGCCGCCGTGCGCCAGATGTTCATCGCGGCCGCCGCGCAGACCTGGGGCGTACCCGCGGCCGAGTGCTCGACCTCTGCGGGTCGCGTGCTCCATGCGGCGACGAACCGTGCCGCAACGTACGGGCAGCTCACGGCCGTGGCCGCCGCGCTGACGCCTCCGGACCTCGAGAGCGTGCGAGTGAAGGACCCGAAGGACTACCGGATCATCGGCCAGCCGACGCGCGGCGTCGACACGCGGGCCATCGTGACTGGCCAGCCGCTCTTCGGTATCGACGTCACCCTGCCTGGCATGCTGTACGCCCTGTTCGAGAAGTGTCCCGTGTTCGGCGGGAAGGTCGTCAGCGCCAACGTCGACGCCATCCGGTCGCTGCCCGGCGTCCGTCATGCCTTCGTCGTCGAGGGGGGAACGCAGCTCGCGGGCCTCGTGAGCGGCGTGGCCATCGTCGCGGATTCCTGGTGGGCGGCGCGAACCGCGCGGCAGAGGCTCCAGGTGACGTGGGACGAAGGGCCGACGGCATCGCAGAGCAGCGAAGGCTTCGCGCGCCGCGCGGCGGAGCTCTCGCGGCAGGCCCCGGGCCTGACCTTGCGCAGCGACGGCAACGTGGACGCTGCCCTGCAGGGGGCGGCGCGGGTCGTCGAGGCGGAGTACTCGTTCCCGTTCCTGAACCACGCGCAGATGGAGCCGCATACGACGACGGCCCACTACCGCGACGGCAAGCTGGAGATCTGGACCCCCAGCCAGGGTCCACAGGCCGCGCGGCAGCTTGTCGCCAGGACGCTCGGGATGTCGGCGGACGACATCAGCGTGCACCTCGTGCGATCGGGCGGCGGCTTCGGGCGCCGCGGCACCAACGACTTCGTCGTCGAGGCCGCGTGGATCGCGAAGGAAGTGGGGGCGCCGGTCAAGCTGCTGTGGACGCGCGAGGACGACATGCAGCACGGTTTCTATCGGCCCGCGGGGTTCCATGACCTGCGTGCGGGGCTCGACGCGTCAGGCCGTGTGGTCGCCTGGCGCGACCACGTCATCAGCTTCGGCGAAGGCGACCGGTTCGCGCCCGCGGCGAACTTCCCGGGCAACGAGTTCCCCGCGCGGTTCGTGCCGAACTTCATGGTGGGCTGCTCGCTGATGCCGCTGGGCGTGCCCACCACGGTGCTGCGCGCCCCTCGGACCAACGGCTACTGCTTCGCGCTGCAGTCGTTCCTCGACGAAATCGCGCACGCGGCCGGAAAAGATCCGATGCAGTTCCGCCTCGACCTGCTGTCGAGTCCCGCGATGCCGGCAGGACAGGGCGACACGTTCGACGCCTCGCGCATGCGGGGCGTCCTCGAGCTGGCAGCGGAGACGTCGCGGTGGGCGACGCGGTCGCGCCAGCTCCCAAGGGGGACCGGGATGGGCGTCGCGTTCCAGTTCAGCCACCGCGGCTACGTGGCCGAGGTGGCCGAGGTGGCCGTCGACGCGCAGAACCGCGTCACGGTGAACACCGTGTGGGTGGCGGCCGACATCGGGCGCCACATCGTCAACCCGAGCAACGCCGTGCACCAGGCGCAGGGGGCGGTGATCGAAGGGCTGAGCCACCTGATGGGATGGGCGATCACCATCGATCGCGGCCGTGCCGTCGAGAGCAACTTCCACCAGTACCAGCCGGTCCGCATGTCGCAGGCCCCCTCGGCGATCGAGGTGCACTTCCGCGCGACCGACAACAACCCGACCGGGTTCGGCGAGCCCCCGCTGCCGCCCGTGCTGCCAGCCGTGACCAACGCGATCTTCGCAGCCACCGGCCGCCGCGTGCGCGCGCTGCCGCTGGCGAAGCAGGGGTTCAGCTGGGCGTAGCTGTCGTTGGAGGGGCCGACCTTGAGGTCGGCTCCTGTCGTTCACTGTTAGAATGAAATGTTGGCGCCGCCGCTTCGGCGCCCACCGTCCGAGCATCGACCCGCGACGCTCAGACGTCGTAGAGGCGGACCTGCGCGGGGTCCCCACGGCGCCTGCGCCGTGGGGTGCGAGATCCGCCTCGGGCACACGACCCGGAGAGGTACCGAAGTGGTCGTAACGGGGGCGCCTCGAAAGCGTCTTGTCGGGTAACCGGCACGTGGGTTCGAATCCCACCCTCTCCGCCATCTAAATCCGCTCGAATCCGCCAGAGACGCCGAGTTGATCTGGCGCGCCGCAACATCCGGCGTCCGTGGATTGCGCGACCACAACATCTTCGACGAGAGGGTGGGAAACCCACCCTACCTACCCCGGCGCCAGAGTCTAGGACAGCTGCTACGCTCATGAAGCAGCGATGAGGACCACGCGCCTGACGAAAGCCGCCATCCTGCGACGTGTCGGGCGGCCGTATGCGGCCAATCTGATAGACTTCCGCGAATGCGGCGCCTGGTTCTCCTGCTGCTCGTGGTGCTGGTCACCGCCGTCACGACCACGGATCGGATCTGGTGCCCTGACGGGTGCCTGGACCCGCACGGTGTTGCCGCCGGCCACGATGGCTCCCGAGACAGCAGCGGCTCCTGTTTGCTGTGCGCACACGGCCTCCACTCGGGCCCCCGACTGCTGCCATTCGTCGTGACGGAGCTCGCCGGTGACTCGGCGCCCGGTCCGGCGCCGCGGATCCCGATGACACCGTCGCGCTCGATCGACCACCCACCCGCCTGAGCCTCTGAACCCGGCGGCGCCCCTGCGCCGGCCTGTCTTCCCTTCGCAGTCTGATTCGACCGTCCTGGTGCGCGCGCCTCGCGTTGCATTGGGCCTGCGATCCGGACGAGCCCGCTCCGGCGTCGAGTCCTGCGCTGCGTGTCTTTCGGAGGTGTGATGAATACGAACTCGTGCGCCACAAAGTGCCTCGTGGCGATCGGTCTGTTGGGGTGGTTCGCGCCAGCGGCTCTGGCGCAGACGGCTGGGACTCGTCCCACGAGCCTCGAGGAGCTGGTCACGTTGGCCCTGACGCGCAACGCAGATCTCCAGTCGGTTCGGCAGCGCACGGATGCTGCCCAAGGCCTGCTGCGCCAGGCCGGGTTGCGCCCACGTCCGAGCCTCACCGTGGACGCCACGAGCGGCCGGCCGTTTGGCAGCCACGGCGAGCATGAGGTATCGGTCGGCTACGCGCACACGTTCGAGCTGGGCGGGAAGCGCGGCCGGCGCCTCGACGTGGCGGAGCTGGGGCTCGAGCGGACGCAGTACGAGGTACTACACCGCGAGCGGGAGATCGTTGCCGACGTCAAGGTCCAATACGCGAACGCGATCGCCGCGGGACGGAACCTCGAGATCGCGCAGCAGATCCTCGACCTGACCGACCAGAGCCTCCGCCTGATCGGCCACCGCGTCAGGACCGGCGACGCCCCGCCACTGGATGAAGGCCTGCTGCAGGTGGAAGTCGCGCGCCTGGCATCGGCCCGCGTCATGTTCGAGAGCGAGGCCGAGCGCGCCCTGCTCGCGCTGAAGACACTGGCGGGCCTCGATCCCGCCGCTGTCCTGACGCTGGCGGACGTTGCGCCCGCGTCCCCGGGTGAGCCGCTCACCGTCGAGGCCGCGGTGACGTTGGCGCTCGAACACCGTGCGGACCTGCAGGCCGCCCGGATCGACGAGCAGATCGCGGCGGCGAACGTCCGGCTGGCGCGCGCCGAGGGGGTGCCGGATGTCGTCGGATCCGTGAGGTATGCGCAGAGCGAGTCCCGCTTCGACCAGTTCGGGCTCACGGCGGCGGGGACGCTCACCGAGCTTCGCGACACGGATCGGGTGCTCTCGGCCGGAGTCACCATCCCGCTGCCGTTTGGCAACCGGAACCAGGGGAACATCCAGGCGGCGCAGGCGCAGGCCGAGGCGGCCGGCCTGAGGCGCGAGTTCCTCGAGCAGGCCGTGCGCCGCGACGTGCGCGCGGCGCTCGCGCGTGACCAGGCCGCGCGGCGGGCCGCGGAGATCTTCGCGCGGCAGGCCACGGGCCAGTCCGAGCGCAACCTGGAGCTCATGCGAGCCGGATACAGGCTCGGCGAAACGCGCCTGCTGGATTTCATCACGGAGCAGCGTCGGCTGATCGACGTGCAACAGGCGTACACCGACATCCTGCGCGAGCAGGCGGTGGCGCGTGCGGAGCTGGAGCGCGCCCTCGGCACCGCGACGGAGGACCTCCCATGATGCGCACTCTCCTGACGATCCTGGTGGCGTGGCCTCGCGCCGCCGCCGCCTCGCTGGTGACGGTGTCCCTGTTCGCGGGGGCGTGCGGGGGGGCAACCCCTGGGACGTCGGGTTCCGCGGCCGATCCGCACGAGGCGGAGGAGCTTCACGTGGAGGAGGCCGGCGAAGCCGGCGTGGTGGAGGTGGACGCGACCGCGCAGGAGCAGATCCAGCTGCGCGTCGCGCGCGCCGAGATGCGTCCTGTTGCGGCGACGATCCGGACGACAGGGACCGTCGGCCCGGATGAAACGCGGCTCGCCCGCATCCGCCCGTTGGCGCACGGCCTGGTCGAGCGCGTGTTCGTCCGGCCCGGCGACCGCGTCCGCGCCGGCCAGGTGCTGCTGCGTTACGACAACGTCGAGGTCGGGGATCTGCTCGCGGAGTGGCGCACGGCTGACGCCGGTGTTGAAACGGCCCAAGCCGAAGCCGACGTGGCCGCGCGGACGCTCGAGCGTGGGACGGAGCTCGTGGAACTCGGCGCCATCTCCCGTGCCGACTACGAACGCCGCCAGGCGGAGGATGCCGCGGCCCGCGCGGCGCTCAACGCGGCGCGTGCCCGGCTGGCCAACGTCAGGCAGAAGCTGCAGCGCTTCGGCCTCGACGAGGCGGCGCTCGCGCGGGCGGCCGAGGGCGCGGTGGCGGACGTCCGGACGGAGCTGCGCGCGCCGTTCGCGGGTGTCGTGATCGCGGCGAACGTCGCGGAAGGCGAGCTCGTCGATCCCGAGCGCGAGCTGCTGACGGTGGCGGATCTCTCGACCGTGTGGGTCCAGGGCGATGTCTACCAGCAAGATCTCGGCGCGGTGACCGAGGGGCAGGTCGCCAGGGTGTTTGTGTCGGGCTATCCGGACGAGGTGTTCACGGGGCGGATCACGTACGTCGGCGACGTGCTCGATCCGGCGACGCGTGCCGCGAAGGTCCGATGCGAGGTGGCGAACCCGAACGGACGGCTGAAGCTGGAGATGGCCGCCACGCTCGAGATTCCCACGACGGCCGAACGTGATGCCGTCGCGGTCCCGGCCGCCGCGGTCCAGCGGATGGAGGACGAGACCGCCGTGTTCGTGCAGGTTGCAGACACGTCGTTTGCACGGCGGGCCGTCCAGATCGGCGTCGAGTCCGACGGATGGGTCGAGATCGTGGCCGGCCTCTCCGCCGGAGAGCCTGTGGTGACGCAGGGCGCGGTGATGCTGAAGTCCAAGCTGATGATCGGTGAGCTTGGCGGGCACGGTCACTAGTGGGCGGAGTACGAATTGGAGTCACAGCATGATTGCACGCATTCTCGACTTCAGCATTCGCTTCCGCGTGCTCGTCGCCACGCTTGGTGTCGCGCTCGTGGGTGCGGGCGTCTACACCGCGCTGCGCCTGCCCATCGACGCGGTGCCGGACATCACGAGCAACCAGGTCCAGATCAACACGCTGGCTCCCGGCTTTGCGCCCCTCGAGATGGAGCAGTACGTGACGTTCCCCATCGAGGTCGCGATGAGCAGCCTGCCGCGCAAGGAGGAGATCCGATCGATCTCTCAGTTCGGGCTGTCACAAGTGACAGTCACGTTCGACGATGCGGTGGACATCTATTGGGCACGCCAGCTCGTGCTCGAACGGCTCCTCGAGGCCGAACGCGAGCTACCGCCCGGCATCTCGCCCAAGCTTGCGCCGATCAGCACGGGACTCGGCGAGATCTTCCAGTTCACCGTCGAGCGGGAGGCGGGCGCGCCGCCGGTGGCTCGCGTCGCCGCCGGGTCGTCGGCGGCCGGCGCATCCGCCGATCTCATGGACCTGCGCACGATCCTCGACTGGGTCATCAAGCCGCAGCTCCGAACGGTGCCTGGCGTCATCGAGGTCAACAGCTTCGGCGGCCTGGAGAAGCAGTACGAGGTGCTCGTCGATCCGCGGAGGCTGGTGGCGCGCGGACTGACGCTGGACCAGGTGCTCACGGCGCTCGAGGAGAACAACGCCAACGCCGGCGGGGCGTACATCGAGCGGGGCGGCGAGCAGCAGCTCCTGCGCGGCATCGGCCTGATTCAATCGCCGAGCGACATCGAGCACGTTGTGATCGCCGCGGTCGATGGCACGCCGGTCTACGTACGTGACGTGGCCACGGTCGGCGTCGGGGCGCAGATCCGACAGGGCGCGGCGACCCGCGACGGTGAGGGCGAGACGGTCATGGGCATCGCGATGCTGCTGAAGGGCGAGAACAGCCGCACGGTGGCGCAGCGGGTTCGCGAGCGCCTGGAGGAGATCGAGACCTCGCTGCCGCCCGGCGTCGTGATCAACCCGTATTACGACCGGACGACGCTCGTCGATCGAACCGTCGCGACCGCCAGCACGAACCTGATCGAGGGCGGGCTGCTGGTCATCGCCGTCCTGTTCCTCTTTCTCCTGCAGATCCGCGCGGGCCTGATTGTCTCGTCCGCCATCCCCCTTTCGATGCTCGGCGCGACCATCGGGATGTACTACTTCGGCGTCTCGGCCAACCTGATGAGCCTCGGGGCGATCGATTTCGGCCTCATCGTCGACGGCGCCGTGATCATCGTCGAGAACACGGTGCGGCGGCTGGCCGCCAGCCGGCACGATCTGGGCCGCCTGCTCACGAAGCCGGAACGGCTGACCGTGGTCCGCGACGCGGCGTCGGAGGTGCTCAAGCCCGCCCTCTTCGGGATGGGCATCATCATCGCCGCCTACATTCCCATCCTCACCCTGGGCGGCATCGAGGGGAAGATGTTCCGGCCGATGGCGCTGACGGTCATCTTCGCGCTCGCTGGCGCGCTCGTGCTGAGCCTGACGCTCGTGCCCGCACTGTCGGCGCTCTTCCTGCGCGACCCGCGGCAGGAGCGCGAGAACCCCGTCGTCGCCTTCCTGGTCCGGAAATACGAGCCGCTCCTCCGCGGGGCGATGCGGCGCCGTGCCATCACGGTCGGCGCGGCGGCGGCGTTCGTCGTGGTTTGCGCGGGGCTGTTTCCGCTGCTCGGGTCCGAGTTCCTGCCGCAGCTCGACGAGGGGGCGCTGGCGATCAACCACGTGCGCACCAAGAGCGTGGCCCTGAGCGAGTCGATCCGGCAGACGCTGGTCATCGAGAACCTGGTCAGGGAGGTGCCGGAGGTGCAGACCACGGTGAGCCGTATCGGACGGCCGGAGATCGCGACCGATCCGATGGGGCCCGACATGGCCGATACGTACGCGTTCCTGAAACCACGGGACCAGTGGCGGCCGGGCATCACCGGCGAGGAGCTCAGGACCGAGAGCGGCGAGTCGCTCGAGCGGTTCCCCGGCGTGGCCGCCTCTATCTCGCAGCCGATTCAGTTCCGGATGATGGAGCTGGTCGAGGGCGTCGGCGTGCGCTCCGACGTCGGGATCAAGATCTTCGGGGACGACCTCGACGTGATGCTGGCCGAGGCGAACGAGATTGCCGGCGTCGTAAGCCAGGTGGAGGGCGCGGCCGACGTGCGAGTGCAGCAGATCGCCGGATTGCCGATGCTGCAGATCGCGGTTGATCGGCAGGCGGCGGCACGGTACGGGATCAACGTCGCCGATGTGAACAAGGTCATCCAGACGGCGGTGGCGGGTACGCAGGCGACCACCGTGCTCGAGGGGTTCACGCGCGTTGCGCTCACGGTGCGCTTTCCGGAGGAACTGCGGCGGGATCCGCAGGCCATCGGGAACCTGCTCGTCACGGGCGCGAACGGCACGCGCGTGCCGCTGGCCGACATCGCGCGGATTACCAGCGAAGAGGGACCTGCGGAAGTCAGCCGTGAGAACGGCCAGCGCCGGACGACGGTCGAGGCGAACGTGCGCGGGCGTGACATCGGCTCGTTCGTGGAAGAGGCCCAGCGGCGCGTGGCGGCCGACGTGCAGCTGCCCCCCGGCTACACGCTGGACTGGGGCGGGATGTACGAGTACCTGGAGAGCGGGCGGCGCCGGCTGATGGTCGTCGTGCCCATCACGTTCGCCCTGGTCTTTCTCCTGCTGTTCACGGCTTTCAACTCGCTCGGCCAGGCGGCGCTCGTCTTCACCGGCATCCCATTCGCGGTCACGGGCGGCATCCTCGCGCTCTTGGTGCGCGGCATTCCGTTCTCGATGAGCGCGGGCGTCGGCTTCATCGCCCTGTTCGGCATCGCCGTGCTGAACGGGGTCGTCCTGGTCACGTTCATCAATCAGCTGCGCGGGGAGGGCCGCTCGATCGAGGAGGCGGTGGTGCAGGGGGCGGTGACCCGGCTCAGGCCGGTCCTGATGACGGCACTCGTCGCCAGCGTGGGCTTTCTGCCGATGGCGCTCTCGTCCAGCGCCGGGGCCGAGGTGCAGCGTCCGCTGGCGACGGTCGTCATCGGAGGCCTCGTCACGTCGACCGTGCTTACACTGGTCGTGCTTCCAACGTTGTATCGCTGGTTCGCGCGGGAACACGCTGAGCTGCGAGGGTGAGCCGGCCGTTCCCGCATCGCCTGACATCAGCGGGCGTTTCGACGTGAGTGGTTCGCGGTACTGGCGATGGAGCCGATCGTCGTGTGGCAGGGATGGCTCACCATGACGTGAGAGGTTTTGTATGACCGGTCCGCTAGTGATCAGGTCGCTTGACGGGCGCAAGCCGGAACCGAGGGGCGAGACGGCCCTGGACTTGCTGAAGCGTCGCAATGCCGCCCGCGAGATCACGCGTGAGCCGTTCGAGCAGACCAGCGGGATATCGAGTCCTAACGTTCGCTCGATGTCGCTCGCCACGTTGTCGAGCAGAGGCAGCGTACCCGCCGTGTGCTACTCGAGTTCGCGTGCGGCTGAAGTGAGGCTGATTTGGGGGTATTCTCAGCGCGAGTAGCGGATCGGGCGGGACCAGCGGACGATGATTTCTCGAAGGCTTTCGGAAAACGGCCTGTTTCCGGAAACCCTGTCAAGAGCGAATCCCACTCTCTCCGCCATCCATAACCTGTGCCACGAAAAAGACTTAGCGTCAGCAATCCGCTGGACACGCGTATTCGTGGGGCCGATTCGCGGGTTCCAACGGGAGAGCGTGGGAATCCCACTGCGCTCGTGCGCCTCGAGAGATCAGATAGCTGGTACGCTGATGGGCAGCCATGACGACCACCTCGCTGACGAAAGCCGATGTCCTGCGGAGGCTGCGCGAGCACGACGAGGATCTGAAGCGGTTCTCTGTTCGACGGATCGGTCTGTTCGGCTCGTTCGCGCACGACCGGCAGCGGCCGGACAGCGACCTCGACTTTGTCGTCGAGTTCGAGACGCCCACCTACGACCATTTCTACGAGCTGAGTATTTTCCTGGAGAACCTCTTCGGACGAAAGGTCGAGATCCTGACCCCGGACGGCGTGGACAGCATTCGGGTCGAGGAGGTCGCGCGCAGTATCCGGGAGAGCGTCGAGTATGTCTAAGCGCGGCGTCGTGCCGTCGCTGAAGGACATTCTTGAAGCGATTGACCGAATCCAGCGCTACGTTGGGGTGATGAGCCTCGCGGAGTTCATCGCCAATTCCGAGAAGCAGGACGCGGTGGTCCGCAATCTCGAGATCATCGGCGAAGCTGTGCGAAACATTCCACCCGAGTTCAGAGAGACGCACGGCGAAGTCCCATGGAACCAAATCGCCGGGTTCCGGGACCGGCTCATCCACCAGTACTTCGGCGTGAACTGGACAATCCTTTGGGATGTCGTCCAGGAGAAGCTTCCGACGCTCAAGACTCAGGTCGAGAGACTGCTGCGCACCGAAGCGTACGACTAGCGGTCGTCGTTCGTATGCTCTTTGACTGCCGCCACTGCGATGAACGCGGCCCCGGCCGTGGTACGCGAGCCGAGCCATCGGTCGAGCGGCGCCAGGAGGCGGGCCAGCATGAAGATCGGCGGGTAGTACACGGCCCCACGCACTGCCTCCACCGTCAGTCCGGCACGTTCTACCAGTCGGGACAGCTCGGTCGCCGTCGTGAAGCGCGCCGACCGCCACAGCGTAGATCCCAGCCACGCCCTGACGCGGCGCCGTGCCGCCCACACGCTCCATCGACCCAGCTCGCCAATCACCAGGCGTCCGCCTGGGCGCAGTACACGCGCGGCCTCACGAATGGCGGCGGTCCGGTCGGTCACTAGGCAGAGCACGGTCACGACGACGACCACATCGAAGCGGCTGTCTGGAAACGGTAGGGTTTCGATCCGGCCTTCGACATATTGCGGACGGTCACCCCGCCCCCGGCGCGCAATCGCCACGTCGAGCATCGTGCGATCCGCGTCGACCCCGATCGCGCGCGCGCCGCGCTCCGCCAGCGTCGCCGTCAGGACACCATCGCCGCAGCCCAGATCGAGTGCGCACCTGCCCTGAACCGGCCCCATGAGATCCACGATGCACTGCTGCTCGAGGATGTCGGTTATGTGCCCAAGGGTTGTCCCACGCCACTGCTCATACGTCTTGGGCCCCGTGGCGATGGCAGGTTCGAGATGCGGCTTGACGCTCGGTCGCGGAACGAGCATGATTCAAATATACATTTGAATACTTGATAGATGCCACCCCCGAAACCCGCACCGTCTCTGAAGACTACCGTCTACGAACAGATCGCTCGCATCGGTCAGGCTGCGTCGAGCCCGAGCCGCCTCGAGCTGCTCGAACTGCTCACGCAGGGGCCCCGGACGGTCGAAGCGCTCGCGCGGCAGACTGGCCAGAGTGTCGCCACCACATCGCACCATCTCCAGGTCCTCCGTCGCGCCCGTCTCGTGGATGCTAAGAAGGCGGCCCCCTACGTCCTGTATCGCTTGGCCGATTCGCAGGTCGAAACGTTCCTGCTGGAGATGCGGCATCTCGCCGAGTCGCGCCTGGCCGAGATCCAGCACATCACGCGGACGTTCCTCGAGTCGCGGGGCGCCCTCGAACCCGTAGACACCGAGGAACTGGTCCGCCGTGTCCGCAGTGGCGACGTCACCGTGATTGACGTGCGCCCGCACGAGGAGTACGCGGCGGCGCACATTCCCGGCGCCATCTCGGTGCCGCTCGCCGATTTGCCAAGACGCCTGCGGGAGCTGCAGAAGCGGCGCGAGATCGTCGCGTACTGCCGCGGGCCGTACTGCGTGATGGCCCTCGACGCGGTCGATCAGCTCAGGCGGAGAGGCTTCCGGGCGCATCGCCTGGAGCTCGGGGTGTCCGAGTGGCGCGCGCGGGGATGGCGTGTGGACGCGAGTGATCTGAGTGCGAGACACGAGCTCAGCACCAGTGCGAGGTGAGACGACCAATGGCCAAGACTCTCTTTGTGCTCAACGACCCGCCGTACGGGACCGAGCGGAGCTACAACGCCCTGCGCCTGGCCGGCTCGCTGGCAAAGCGCGACGGTGAGGGCGTCAAGGTGTTCCTCATCGGGGATGCCGCGAGCTGTGCGAAGGGCCAGCACAAGGTGCCTCAGGGGTACTACAACATCGAGGTCATGCTTCGTGCGGTTGCGAAGCGAGGCGGTGAGATCGGTGTCTGCGGCACGTGCATCGACGCGCGCGGTATCGCCGACGACGAGTTAATGGAGGGGACCCACCGAAGCTCACTTGAGCAGCTCACCGAGTGGACGCAATGGGCAGAGAAAACTCTCGTCTTCTAGCACGTTGGGGAAGGAGTCGGGGATGGCGCAGGCGCAGACGGTCCTGATCCTCGGAGGCGGTGTGGGTGGCGTGGCCACAGCGCGCGCACTACGGCGCCGGCTCCGACCGCCCCACCGCATCGTGCTCGTCGATCGCGAGCCCGAGCACCTGTTCGCCCCGTCGCTCCTGTGGCTCATGGTGGGCCAGCGAACGGCGGCGTCGATTCAGCGACCGCTGGCGCGGCTCGCACGAAAGGGAATCGACGTCAGGATCGGCGACGTCGAGCACATCGATCCGACGAGGCGCGAGGTGACGCTCACCGGAGGCCAGACGATGACGGCGGACCACCTGGTGATCGCCCTGGGCGCCGAGCTGGATCCCGCGGCGATTCCCGGTCTCGCCGAGGCCGGCCACAACTTCTACACGCTGCGCGGCGCCGAGGCCTTCCGCGACGCGCTGCGCACCGTTCAGAAGGGGCGCATCGTCGTGCTCACGGCCGCATCTGCTTACAAGTGTCCGGCCGCGCCGTACGAAGCGGCCATGCTGATCGAGGCGTTCTGTCGCAGGCGGGGTGTTCGGAACAGTGTTCAGATTGACCTCTATGCCGCCGAGCCCGCGCCGATGGGCGTGGCGGGTCCCCACGTGTCGGCGGCCGTGCGGCAGATGTTGGCGGCCAAAGGCATTGCCTACCACCCCGAACACCAAGTGACCGGCGTTGACGCCTCCCGCGGCCGAGCCACGTTCGCCAATGGCGTGACGGCGGAGTTCGACCTGCTGGCGTACGTGCCCCCGCATCGCGTGCCGCCCGTCGTTTCTGAGGCTGGCCTCGTGGGGGAGAGCGCGTGGGTGCAGGTCGATCGACAGACGCTCGAGACACGGTTCTCACGTGTATATGCGATCGGGGACGTGGTTGCCATTCCTCTGGCGCTTGGCAAGCCGCTGCCGAAAGCGGGTGTCTTCGCCCACGCTGAGGCGGAGGTCGTCGCGAAGAACATCGCGCGGAGTGTGACTGGGCGCGGAACCGTTCAGCGATTCGACGGACACGGCGAGTGTTTCATCGAGACCGGTGACGGGAAGGCCGGCTGGGGTGGTGGGAACTTCTTCGCAGAACCGAAGCCAGAGGTGACGCTCCGGATGCCGAGTCGGCGGTGGCATGTGGGCAAGGTCTTGTTCGAAAAGTCCTGGCTGTACACGAAGCTGTGAATGCGGCACGCACGCTGATCGTGCCAACCGGAGGAACAACATGGATGAGACGACACGCCGTCTGTTGATTGCTGTCGGCGTTGTGCTCGTGCTGGCGCTCGGCCTGTCGACGCTGTCGGGAGGCATGATGGGCGCCCACATGTCGAGGTTCGGCCCCGTGCAGGGCCCAGGTTGGATGTGGGGGCTCGGCATGGGCCTCGGTGGGCTCGTGATGCTCCTCTTCTGGGGCGCCCTGATTGTCGGGTTGGTGCTGTTGATCAGGTCGCTCGACGGGCGCGAGCGGGGACCGAGGGGCGAGACGGCCCTGGACGTGCTGAAGCGTCGCTATGCCGCCGGCGAGATCACGCGCGAGCAGTTCGAGCAGACAAGGCGGGACATCGACTCCTAGGTCGATCCCGTTCGATGCGTTCCCCGAACAGAAGTGGCGTGCGGAGGCGGTTCCTACTCCCGTTCGCGTGGCGGCTGAAGTGGGGCTGATTTGGGGGCATCCCCAGCGTTTTGGGCGGATCGCGCGCAATCAGAGGACGATGATTTGCCGAAGGTTCTCAGAAACAGGCCTGTTTCCGGAAACCCTGTCAAGTCCGAATCCCACCCTCTCCGCCAAATATAAACCACTGAAAATAAACAGTTTATCTATCTCGATATCGAATCGTCATCCAGTTTTAATCCAGGTTCGCAGAATCCGCCCCTCAACGACCCGCGCCCGGACGCCGGATACGTGATCACGACGGCGGGTCTGAACTCGGACCGGTTCCGCGGATAGCGTCGTTGCCGGTGCGCTCGGCAGTCATTCCCAAACGCTGACCCGGACTGGGTCGCCCTATTCATGCGCTTGACCGACGTTCCCCGTTTGAGTACTTTTGTTCTCGTCTTGAGAACAACGACTGCGCCCCGCTTGATGGACCCGGCCGCCCTGCTCTTTGGAAGCACTCGCCGGCGCGTGCTTGGCTGGCTGCTCGGCCATCCTGACGAGGCCTACTACCTTCGGCAGCTCGGCCGCCAAACCGGAACCGCGGTCGGCGCTGTTCAGCGTGAGCTCGAGCTATTGACCGCGGCGGGGCTGGTGCGACGCACCGTCCGGGGCCGGCAGGTGTACTTTCAGGCCAACCAGGAATCGCCAATCTTCCCGGAACTTCGAGGCCTGTTCGCAAAGACCGTCGGGTTGATCGATCTGCTCCGCGAAGGGCTTGCGCCACTTGGCGATCGCGTTCAGGTTGCGTTCGTGTTCGGATCCGGGGCACGGGGCGAGCTCCGCGCGACGAGTGACGTCGATCTCCTGGTCGTTGGCGACGCGCCATTTCAGGATGTCGTGCATGCTCTCGCCGCGGCTCAGCAGCAGCTCGGCAGGGACATCAACCCGACGGTCTATCCGTCGGACGAGTTTCGAGCGAAGGTCGCGGCGCATCACCACTTCTTGACGAGGGTTCTGCAGGAGCCTCGCCTGTTCGTCGTTGGGGGAGACCATGAGCTTGTCGGACTGGGAGCGAAACGGCTGGCTGACGAAGCACCAGACCAGCCCGAACGAGATTCGCGACCTGCTGCAGGTCGTCGAGCGCGACCTCGCCGACAGCGACGCTGAGGGATTGAGTGCGGACTGGCGGATGAACATCGCCTACAACGCGGCGCTACAGGCGGCGACGATCGCGCTGGCCGCGGCCGGGTACCGGGCAGCGCGGGAGTCGCACCATTTCAGAGTGATCCAATCGCTTCGCGAGACGATTGGCGTTGACGCGGGAGTTGCCGCCACGTTCGATGCGTTCCGGAAGAAGCGGAACATCACGGGTTACGAACGGATCGGGCTCGTTTCGGACGCCGACGCGGCGGCGATGCGAGCCCTCGCCGTTCGTCTTCGCGACGAGGTCCTCGCTTGGCTGACCAAGCATCACGGTCGGCTGCTGCGGAAGGGAAGCGTGTGACCGTGCATGGGGCGCCGGCGCTGAAGGCGAAGGTTTAGCGTAGGACCCACCCTGTCATGGCAGGATTGAATCGTTTCAGCATGCCCGTCAACCGTCCAGAGATCGCGTTCGCCATCACGGCACAGACCGCAGCGATTCCGAAGCTTCGATAGATGCAGGCCTCCACCCCTCCCCTTGCTCCGGGCCAGGTCGTAACGGGACCGCTCTTCAACGAGCCAATGCGCGTGGAGACCATCCAGGCCAACGGTCCGGCGAGCTGGATGGTCGGACTGGTCGGCACGCGGTCCGAGCGTTTTAGAAAGGTGACGCTCACGCCCGACGACCTGGCGCGCCTGAACGCCCTGCAGGTTCGGCATTCGTTTGACGGGGACGGCCGTCTGTTGCGCCTCGGTCTGCAGGCGTATTCGCTCGGGATCGCCTACGAATTCGATCCCTACTTCGGCCTGTCGATCTCCCGCGTCGATCCACTGCCGCACCAGCTCGAAGCCGTCTACGACTACCTGCTCAAGGTCGCCCGCGTACGGTTTCTGCTGGCCGACGACGCAGGCGCGGGCAAGACGATCATGGCTGGGCTGCTCATCCGCGAGCTGGAACTGCGCGGTTTGGCCGAACGCATCCTGATCGTGTGCCCTTCGAACCTCGCGTTCCAGTGGCAGCGCGAGATGAAGGAGAAGTTCGACGCGACGTTTATCGTCCTCAAGGGCCAGGACATCCGCGAGCAGTTCGGCGTGAACCAGTGGATGGATCGGAACCGCATCATCACATCTCTGGATCTCGCCAAGCGCCACGAGATTCTGCCCGGCCTTCGCCAGGCCCGCTGGGACCTCGTCATCGTCGATGAATCGCACCGGATGTCCGCAACCGACGAGTCGCACAAGAGCCTGCGGTACAGGCTCGGCGAGCTGCTGCGCGACACGACCGATCACCTGCTGCTCTTGACGGCGACACCCCATCGCGGCGATCCCGAGAACTTCAGGCTGTTCCTGCAACTCCTCGATGCAGACGTCTACGCCGACGTCCGGTCGATCCGCGAGGCCATGGACCGTCGCCGCGCACCGTTCTACCTCCGACGAACGAAAGAGGCGATGGTCTACTTCCCGGAGCGCCGACCGGACGGCACATGGGCAGCGGAACCGATCTTCACGAAACGGATTCCGCACACGGTCGACTTCCAGATCGATGGGCCTGAGTTCGACCTGTACCGCGAGGTCACGCGGTTCGTGAAGCGCGAGAGCGCACGTGCGGCCTCTGAAGGCGAGGACCCGCGTGCGCGAGCCATCGGGTTCCTGATGTCCCTGTACCAACGCCGACTGGCGTCGAGCACGTACGCCATGCGGCGGTCCCTGGAGAACCGGGCGAGGCGGCTGGACGACGCTCTGAAGCGAGCGTCGGACCTGGCGCGCTTGGCTCCGCCGGATCTGCCGGATCCGGAAGAGCTGGAAGAGATGGAGGAGACCGAGCGCGAGCGCCTTGAGGAGCTGATCGAGGCCGTGACGCTCACGGGCAGCGCAGAGGACGTCCGCGCGGAGATCGCCGAATTGCGACGGCTTGCCGGTCAGGCACAGGAACTTGAGGATGCCGGCGTCGAGGCCAAGCTGTCGAAGCTCAAGGCTTTGCTTCACGAGCAGGGGTTCTTCGATCAACCCGACAAGCGGCTGCTCCTGTTCACCGAGTTCAAGGACACGCTGGACTATCTGGTCAATCGACTTAAGTCCTGGGGCTTCAAGGTCGGCTGCATCCATGGCGGCATGAAACCGGGCTCCCGCGACGAGCCCGGGACGCGACTGCACGCCGAGCAGCAGTTCCGGGAGGGTGCGATCCAGGTACTCGTCGCCACGGAGGCGGCCGGCGAAGGCATCAACCTCCAGGTATGCAACGTCCTGTTCAACTACGACATTCCCTGGAATCCCAACCGCCTCGAGCAGCGGATGGGCCGCATCCATCGGTACGGCCAGCGGAAGGACTGCCTGATCTTCAACTTCGTCGCGACGAACCCGATCGAGGGGCGCGTCCTGCGGCGTTTGCTGGAGAAGCTGCAGGAGATCCGGGATGCCCTCGACGACGACGCGGTGTTCAACGTCGTCGGGGAAGTCCTGCCCGCGGCGCACGTCGAGCGCGTGCTCCGGGACTACTACGCCGGACTGCTCGGAGACGCGGATCTCGAAGATCGACTCCTCCGCGACGTGGACGAGACGCAGTTCAGAGCAATCTGCCAGAACGCGCTGGAGGGACTGGCGAGCAAGAAGCTCAATCTGGAGATGCTCATCGAGCGGCGCGCTCGGGCGCAGGAGCGCCGCGTCGTGCCGGAGACGATCGCCCGCTTTCTGCACGAGGCCGCCGAGTTCGTGCCGTTCGTACTGAAGCCCGTCTCGGGGATCCCGTTCGCGTTCGATCCTGCCCGAACCCCGCTCGTACTTCGCCGCCAGGAGCAGGCCGGCGATTGGAGGCTACCCGCGCTGTCGGATCGCTATCCGCGCTGCTCGACCGATCGCGAGACGGCCGAGAAGAACAGCCTCGAGTGGGTCACTCCAGGCCATCCGCTGTTCGAGACCGTGCGCCGGCACTGCTACGAGCGTGCCCGCGACCACCTGGCAAAGGGCGCCGTGTTTTACTCGCTTCAGCATGACGACGCCGTGCGACTCGACTTCTATAGGGCAAAAGTTGTCGATGGTCTCGGCACGGTGATCCATGAGCGCCTGTTCGCGGTAGAGATCGCTGAAAACAGGGACCCGCGACTTCGTGAACCCTCGGTCCTTGGCGACTTCACGCCGGCAGGCACGTTGTCGCCCGAGCCGCCGGTCGCTGACCTTCCTGAAGCCACGGCGTGGCTGCACGAGCATGCTCTCGGCCCTTTCCTCGACGAGGCGAAACGCGATCGGTTGGCCGAGATTGAGCGTGTGGCAGCCCACGTCGAGTTGTCCCTGACCGAGCTGCTTCAGCGGGCCGACGACGAGATTGGACGCGCGGCGGCCGACGTCGACCAGAAGCTGCCTGGCGCTGAGGGCCGGCTGGCCCAGGCGGAGGCGCGTCACGGCGAGCTCCTGAATCGACGGGATCGACGCCGGCTGGAACTGGAGCGTCAGCGGGGATTGACCCTGCAGGGCGTCGAGCGTTTGGCGAGTGTACTGGTGTGCCCGCACCCGGAGCGTGAGGCGCCCGACGTGCGTCGCCTGAAGCAGAATCCCGAGACCGAAGCGAAAGCGATGCAGGTCGTCATGGAGCACGAGCGCGCGCTTGGCCGGCAGGTCTACGACGTCTCCGCCCGGAACCTTGGATACGACGTCACCAGCCTGGACCTGACGTCGGGCGAGCTTCGGCTGATCGAGGTGAAAGGGATCGGGGCCGCGACCGGGACCATCCTGCTGACACCCAACGAACGGCGTGTGGCCGAAGATCGGCGCGACTGTTACTGGCTCTACGTCGTCACCAACTGCGATACAGGGCCTCGCCTTCAGGAGCCCATCCGCGACCCGGCGCGGCTGGCTTGGCACGAGGTGATCAAGGTGGCGCACTACTACCTGTCGGTGGACGCGATGACGAAGCCGATGCAGGTGCGGGAAGACTCGCCGCCGTACGAGTGACGGGACAGATCGCGCATGACGAAGAGAACCGATCTCCTGGACTCGATCGCTGACACCATCGTGGACTACCGCGCCGGTAAGATCGAGGCACCGACCTCAGAGCACGTTGATGCGTGGATTAGCCAGTTTCCTGCCGACGTCCAAGAACCGATGCTGAGGGAATTGGACCACGTTTTGAAGCGCACCTACTTTCGACGACAGGCCGTTGAGGATTTCCTTTCAAGCCTTATCACAACTAAGAAGCTGGCCGGGGACAGTCCCTGCGCCTTTTGGGTGGACGTGAGGTTCCTCGACATTCAGAGCGGCGGCAATAGTCAGCACGAGATGCTACAGATGTTCGGGGCAGTCCTCAAGAAGGAGTGCGACGTTGAGATAAACAACTGCGGCGATGATCCCGGCACCTACCTGTACCTGGACGACGCCGTGTTTTCGGGCAATAGGATCAGAAGCGATATCACCTCATGGATTCAGTCCGATGCGCCCCAAGATGCCAAGGTCCACGTCGTCACAATAGCTCTGCACCGGGGAGGCCAGTGGTATGCCAGGCGCAAGATCGAAGAGGCTGCGAAGGCTGCAGGTAAGCGTATTGCCACAGGTTGGTGGCGGTGCATCGAAATCGAGGATCGTAAAGCCTACGTCAATTCATCGGATGTTCTCCGTCCAACCAGCATTCCCGACGACGAACTCACCGAAGAGTACGTGAATGGCATGGCGCATTCACCTGTGCTTCGGAAGCGGGGTAGCGTAGGAGAAAACAAGTTCTTTTCCTCGGAGGAGGGGCGCCACCTCCTTGAGCAGGAGTTTCTGAAGGCGGGCACAAGAATCCGATCCATGTGCCCGTACTTTAACGTGTACCAGAGGCCGCTTGGAAACATGGTACTGGACACGCTGGGCTTCGGGTCGTTGCTGGTGACCTTCCGCAACTGCCCGAATAGCTGCCCGCTTGCATTCTGGGCAGGGGACCCTTGGTATCCGTTGTTCCCGAGGAAGACGAACTGATGAGGGACGCTGCCAAGTTGCGAACCTATGGCTCGAAAGACTCGGTGGTCTTTCGAAGAACCAACGAGAGGTTCGGTGGACTGTCGAACATGGCCTCGGGCTTTCCGCTTGAGATCAACGGGATTCGGATTCTCACGTCCGAGGCCCTTTACCAGGCCAGCCGATTCCCCCACAACCCCGAGGTGCAACGGCTGATTATTCAACAGGGCAGTCCCATGACTGCCAAGATGAAGGGCAGGCCCCACCGAAAGGAGACGAGGCCCGATTGGAACAGCGTCCGGGTGAACGTCATGCGTTGGTGCCTTCGGGTCAAGCTAGCCCAGAACTGGCACAAGTTCGGCGAGCTGCTACTGGCTACGGGCGACCAACCGATTGTCGAGGAGTCTCGGAAAGACGATTTCTGGGGTGCGAAGGCGTCAGACGAGGGAGCGCTGGTCGGGCTGAATGTTCTTGGCCGTCTCCTAATGGAGCTCCGGGAGGAACTACGCGGGCCGAATGGAGAGCGCCTGCGGAAGGTCGAGCCACCCGCCGTTCCACAGTTCCTTCTCTACGGGAGGCCAATAGGTATCGTGGGGGCGTGCAGTCGCGAACGGTCCGATGCGGAACTAGTCGGCGAGCCCGTGCTTGCTGGTACTGAACACAGACTAACGACTATGCCGATTAGCGGCCACGAGAGCCCAAGACCAGCTGATAAACAGGAGAAACAACGGGCCGAGCCGAAGGCCAGAGAAGGAACCAGCAGTGAGGGCGTGATTCCGAGAAACTGCAAGCGCCTCGCTGAGGTGGACTTTCCGATCGCCCAGGTGTCGCGGCATGCGGCGCGGGAGAAGTCGATCCGGCACGGCCATCCGAGCACACTACATCTCTGGTGGGCGCGGCGGCCGCTAGCGTCGAGCCGGGCGGTGCTCCTCGGCCTGCTGTGGCCGGACCCGTGCGATCCGCTGTGTCCGGCGGAGTTCAAGGAACAGGCCCGGAAGGGCCTGAGCGAGGTGGGCGGGTGCAATCCTGGCACGACGGACGAGGACCTGCGCCGGGCGCTGCTCCGGTTCATCGCCGATTTCGCGGATTGGGACAATGCTGCGAACCGCACTTATCTTGATGTGAGCCGCGCGCTGGTGAAGGCGGCGCACGGCCCCGCCGGCGGGGGCGAGGCCTACGAGGCGCCGCTGGTCGTGGACCCGTTCGCGGGCGGCGGCTCGATTCCGCTCGAGGCGCTGCGGGTCGGCTGCGAGGCGTTCGCCAGCGATCTCAACCCGGTCGCGTGCCTGATTCTCAAGGTGATGCTCGAGGACATCCCGCGGCACGGGCCGAAACTCGCCGAGGAGCTGCGCCGAGTCGGGGCGGAGATCAAGCAGAAGGCTGAGAAGGAGCTGGCGGACCTCTACCCGAAGGATCCGGACGGCGCGATGCCCATCGCCTACCTCTGGGCACGCACGGTGCGTTGCGAGGCGCCAAAGTGCGGCGCGGAGATCGCGCTCGTGCGCTCGTTCTGGCTGTGCAAGAAGGCAACCGGGAAGCGGGCGCTTCGGCACAGGGTCGTGCGGCCTCCGGGGGAGCCTCCGCGCGTCGAGTTCGAGGTCTTCGAGCCGAAGATCGAGAAGGAAGTGTCCGGTGGCACGGTGACGCGCGCGAAGGCGACCTGCGTCTGCTGCGCCGCAGTGCTGCCGCCCGAGCGGGTGCGCGCACAGCTTGCCGCGCAGCGTGGCGGCGCGGACGTGGTGTTTGACGAGAAGGGCCGGCGCACCGGTGGGGCGCGGATGCTGGCGGTGGTCACGCTGCGGCCTGGGAAGCCGGGACGACATTACCGGCTGCCGACGGAGCACGACTACGAAGCCGTGCGCAAGGCGCAGGCGCGGGTTGCGAAGCTGCTGGAGGAATGGGAGCGCGGCGGAAGGCAGGGGCTTTGCCCTCTGGCCAATGAGCCGCTGCCGCCGATCGGCACGCTGGGCTTCCGCGTGCAGCGCTACGGCATGCTCCAGTGGAGCGACCTGTTCACGGCGCGGCAGAAGGCGACGTTGGTGGCGTTGGCGTCGACTGTGAATGGATGCTCGGCCCAAGGCGCGGCCATGGAGATAGCTGGACTCGCACTGAGTCGGCTCACCGACATCTACAACGCCCAAGGTGTTTGGGAGACCACGAAGACCCAGGTTCGAAACCTTTTCTCCCGTCAGGCGATCGCGATGCGTTGGGATTTTGCGGAGGCAAGCGCCACCGCGGAGCAGGCAGGTGATTACCAGACGACCTTCGACACTATGATCAGAGTTGTCGAACGCTTGACGGTACTCAGCCGGAGTGGCCAGGTGCAGCAAGCTGACGCCGCGAGCCATCCACTGCCAGACGCGACGGCGTCTATCTGGTTCACAGACCCACCCTATTACGACGCCATTCCGTACTCGGACTTGTCGGATTTCTTCTATGTCTGGCTTAAGCGTGCCTTGCCCAACCATCCGCTGCTTAGGGACTTGAGTGATCTCGCGAATCCGCTCACTCCGAAGCGGCACGAAGCCGTGCAGGACGAGACCAAGCGCGATGATGGGCGACCAAAGGACCGCATCTGGTTTGAGGAGGCGATGGCTAGGGCGTTCGCTGAGGGCCGACGTGTACTGAATGAGGAAGGCGTCGGCTCGGTCGTCTTTGCCCACAAGACGACCGAGGGATGGGAAGCACTGCTCTCCGGAATGATTCGTGGTGGTTGGACCATCACCGGGTCTTGGCCTATCGCCACCGAGATGGCGACACGGATGCGTGCCCGCGAATCAGCCGCTCTCGCCACTAGCGTGCACCTCGTCTGCCGCCCACGCCCCGACGGCACGTCAGTTGGCGACTGGGCCGACGTCCTGCGCGAGCTCCCGAAGCGCGTCGGCGACTGGATGGAGCGTCTGCAGGGCGAGGGGGTGCGGGGCGCGGATCTTGTCTTCGCCTGCATCGGTCCGGCGCTCGAGATCTTCAGCCGCTACAAGGAGGTCGAGACCGCTGAGGGGCGCGAGGTCAAGCTCGACGAGTACCTGGAGAAGGTCTGGGAGGTCGTGGGCCGCAGCGCCCTCGCCCAGGTGCTGGGCACG
>JACQTK010000150.1 GCA_016210845.1 Acidobacteriota bacterium
AGTTGGCAGTGGACAGTTGACGGTTGACAGTCGACCTCGAGATGGCTCGTGCTTCTGTCAACTGTCAACTGTCAACTGTCAACTGTTCGTGTCCATTCTTCTCCTTGCGCAGATGGCAGCCGGTCAAGGCCGCCCTCCCCCGCGCGCGGACGTCGTCGATGAACTGCGACACCCGCTCGGGCGTCAGGTGCTCGTGCCAGTCGTCGTTGACCATCACCACGGGGGCGCAATCGCATGCCCCGAGGCACTCCACCTCGATCAGCGTGAACATCCCGTCCGCGTCGGTTTCCCCAGGCGCGATGCCGAGCTTCGCCCGCAGCTCCTCGGTGACGCGCTCGGCGCCCCGCAGCGCGCACGACAATGTCCGGCAGACGTTGATCACGTACTTCCCGACCGGCTTGGTGAAGAACATCGTGTAGTACGACACGACGTCCTCGACCTCGGCGGCCGTGCAGCCAATCTGCTGCGCCACGTGCCGCATGGCGGCGGCCGTGAGGTAGCCCTGCCGTCCCTGCGCGAGGTACAGCGCGTACAGAATCGCCGACTTCCGCTGGTCCGGCGGGTATCGCTTCACGTTCTCGTCGAACTTCGCCTGGTTCTCAGGGGTGAACGCGAACTCGCCGCCAGCTTCGGGCAGCGGGCGCGCCGACTTGTGGAATCGGGCCGGCGCGTACTCCATGGGGGGATGAAAGCTCACCGGTCGCAATCTCCCATGACGACGTCGGCCGAGCCGATGACGGCGACCAGGTCGGCGATGAGCCCACCCCGGGCGAGCACGGGCAGCGCCTGAATCGCCATCAGTGACGGCGCGCGCATCTTGATGCGCCACGGCCGATTCGTGCCGTCGGACACGACGTACGCCCCGTGCTCGCCGCGCGGCCCTTCCACGGGGACGTACCCGTCGCCGGCCGGCACCGTGAAGCCCTGCGAATAGATGAGGAAGTGCTGAATCAGCGCTTCCATCTCCGTATACACCTTGTCCTTCGGCGGCGGCACCACGCGCGGGTCGTCGCAGGCCCACGGCCCGCTCGGCGTGATGCGCGCGATCGCCTGCCGGCAGATGCCGACGCTCTGCCGCATCTCGGCCACGCGCACGCGGTACCGGGCGAACACGTCGCCCTCGGTGGCCGTCGGCACCGTGAAATCGTACCGGTCGTAGCTCAGATACGGGAAGTACCGGCGGACGTCGTAGTCCGATCCCGCCGCGCGCGCAATCGGCCCCAGCAGCCCCCACGCCAGCGCATCGTCCTGCGAGATGACTCCCACGCCCTCCGTGCGCCGACGGAACATGTCGTTCTTGGTGAGCAGTCCCTCGAACTCGTCGATCTTCGCGGGAAACCGGTCGAGGAAGGCGGTGACCGCCTCGTGGAAGCCGCGGGGAAGATCCTCGCGCAGCCCGCCGATGCGGATGTAGCTCGGGAAGAAGCGGAAGCCCGCGACCAGCTCGTTGATGTTCATGAGCAGCTCGCGCTCGCGCATCGCGTAGAACAGCATCGAGACGGCCCCGATTTCCAGGCCGTGCGTCCCCAGCCAGCCCAGGTGGCTTGCGATCCGCTGCAGCTCGGCGATGAGCACGCGGATGTCCGTGACGCGCTGCGGGATCTCGAGGCCGAGCAGCTTCTCGACGCTCAGTGCGTACGCCAGGCTGTTGGACTGCGCGCCCAGATAGTCCATGCGCTCGACGAGCGGGACCACCTGCTGCCATTTCTTCTGCTCGGCGGTCTTCTCGATGCCCGTGTGCAGGTAGCCGATCGTCGGCATGACGGACTGGATGACCTCGCCATCGAGCTCCAGCACGATGCGCAGCACGCCGTGCGTGCTGGGGTGCTGGGGCCCCATGTTCACGGTCATCGTCTCGGTCCGCAGTTCCGGCATGGCTGTGGCTAGTGGGCGCGCTTCACGCGGTCGCGCTCGAGGTTCGCCCTGAACTCCGCCTCGCTCACCTCGAGCGGCTCGTAGGTCTGCGCCACCTTGCGGATCTGCACCGGATAATCCTTGCGCTGGGGATGGCCCTCCCAGTCTTCGGGCATCAGCAGCCGGCGCAGATCGGGATGCTCGTCGAAGACGATGCCGAACATGTCCCAGACCTCACGCTCGAGCCAGCCGGCCGCGGGCCAGATCCCCTGGACCGTCGGCACGCTGCCGCCGTTCCGCACCCGCACCTTCAGGCGCAGCCGCCGCCGGTTGGGAATCGAGAGCAGGTGGTACACCACCTCGAATCGCGGGTTGCACGGAAGGTAATCCGCCGCCGTGACCTCGGCCAGCACGTTGAACCGCAGCGTGGGCGTGTCGCGCAAGGCGCGGCACGTCTCGACGAGGCGATCCGCGGGCACGTACACCGCGTCGAAGTCGACGCTTCGGGCAGCCTCGAACGATGCCCCGGGCACGAGCGGGGTCAGGCTGTCGATGACGGAGACGGCGTCCATGAACGGTCTTACGCCCGCGAACGCATGATCTTCTGCTGCAGCTGCACGATGCCGTAGATCAGGGCTTCAGGACGAGGCGGGCAGCCTGGCACGAATACGTCGACCGGCACCACCTGGTCCACGCCCTGGACGATCGCATAGTTGTCGAAGACGCCGCCGACCGAGGCACACGCCCCCATGGAGATCACCCACTTGGGCTCGGGCATCTGGTCGTAGACGCGGCGCATCGCGGGCGCCATCTTCCGCGAGAGCCGGCCGGCCACGATCATCAGGTCCGACTGCCGCGGCGAGCCGCGAAAGACTTCCGCGCCGAACCGGGCCACGTCGTACCGGCTGGCGACCATGGCCATCATCTCGATCGCGCAGCAGGCCAGGCCGAACTGCGCCGGCCAGATGGCGGACTTCCGCGCCCATTGCACGATCTTCTCGACCGTCGTGGTCAGGATGGGAAGCTCGGGGTCGAACCCGTGATCGTGGGTCGCCATCACGCCGCCTTGTCCCGGACCTGGCGGCGCACGGCGCGGGCGACCGGACCCCAGTCGAGCACGCCCTTCCGCCAAACGTAGATGTACCCCACGCTCAGAATCAGAAAGAAGGTCACCACCTGCATGAAGCCGGCCCACCCGAGGTCGCGCAGCGCAACCGCCCACGGGTACAGAAACGCGATCTCGATGTCGAAGAGCAGGAAGATCATGGCGACGAGGTAGAACTTCACCGAGTGCCGCTCGCGCGCGTCGCCGACGGCGGGCATGCCGCATTCGTAGGGCGCCAGCTTCTCAGGTGTGGGATTTCTCGGGCCCAGCAGGATGGAGAGGCCGATCATGACCCCGGCAAATCCCACGCCCAGGACAATCATGATCACGACACCGAGCCAGCCGTCCATCACCGATCCTTGTAGGCCCCAGGCCCCAGGCCCTAGGCCTCAGGCCTCAGGCCTCAGGGGCGCGCGCGCCCACGGCGCGCTTGTGAAGAGTTTCCCAAACCTGTTCATGCTATAGAACCCCCAGACAAACGTCAATCGAAGTAGGCAGTAGGCAGTAGGCAGTAGGCAGTAGGCGGCGGACGGTAAGCAGATGCGATTCGCTCATGCTCCGCTTACTGCGCACTGCCTACTGCCTACTGCCTACTGCATACTGCCTACTGCCTACTGCCTACTGCCTACTGCCTACTGCCTACTGCCTAC
>JACQTK010000152.1 GCA_016210845.1 Acidobacteriota bacterium
CGCCACGAAAACACAAAAACACGAAAAAGGCCTCCTAGGTTTTCGTGATTTCGTGATTTCGTGGCAACTTGTTCGTCACGATGCTTTCAACGCATCGACCAGCGCCGGCACGATCTCGAACAGGTCGCCCACGATGCCGTAGTCGGCCACCTCGAAGATCGGGGCGTCGGCGTCCTTGTTGATGGCGACGACCGTGCGCGATCCCTTCATGCCGACCAGATGCTGGATGGCGCCCGAGATGCCCAGCGCGAGGTACAGCTTCGGCGCGACCGTTTGCCCCGAGCTGCCGATCTGACGCTCCATGGGCAGCCAGCCGTTGTCGCAGATCGGCCGCGACGCGGCCAGCTCCGCGCCGAGCGCCTGCGCCAGCCGTTCGGCCACGGGCAGGTTGTCCTTCGACTTGATGCCGCGTCCCACCGCCACGATCCGTGCCGCCTGACTCAGATCGACGGCCTGCTTCGCCTCCTGGAACGGCGCCTCGGGCTGCTGCCTGATGGCCGCGCGATCGATGGCAACCGCGGGCGCCGCGATCGCGCCAGGGGCGCCGCCCTTCTTCACCGCGTCCGCGCGGAACGCTCCGATCTGGCACGTGACCAGGCAAGGGCCGTCGCCTCCAGGCCGGACCTCCGCGACGAGCTTCCCCTGGAACATCGGCCGTACGAACGTCGCACCACCGCCGGTCCCCCGGATGGCCGTGACGTCGGTGATGAGCGGCAGGCGCAGGCGGGCGGCCAGCATGGGAGCAAAATCCCTGGTCTGGTAGGTATGCGCCAGCAGCACGTGGGTGGGGCTCGTGGATTCGATGAGGCCGCGAAGCGCCATCACGTAGGCATCGGGCGTGTACGCGTCGAGGGCTGAATCCTCGATCGCCAGCACGTCGCCCACACCCGCGGCGGCCAGTTCCTGCGCCAGGGCGCCCACCGAGGCCCCGAGGATCGCCAGCATGACGGGTTCGCTCCCCGCCAGCGTCTGGGCCGCCGCCACGGCCTCCCACGTGGCCCGGTTGAGCGTCCCGCCGCGCCGTTCGGCCACCGCGAGAATCACAGCGCCCGGGCCTCCTCCCGCAGGCGGCGGACGAGCTCCGCCGCCGCCTCCGCCGGCGAGCCGGGAATCAACTGCGTCTGCTTGGTGCGCGCGGGGAGCGCCAGCGTCACGATCTGCTGTGATGCCTTGAGCCCCGCGGGCAGCGGCGCCTTCCTGATCTCCTTCTTCTTGGCCGCCATGATGCCCTTCAGCGTGGCGTAGCGAAGCTGGTTGATGCCGCTCTGAATGGTGAGAAGCGCAGGCAGGGGCAGGGTGATCCACTGGAACCAGCCGCCTTCCAGCTCCCGCTTCACGCGCACGGCCCCTGGACCCGAGCCCGCCGACGGAGGCTGAACGTCGACGTCCATGATGATCGTGGAATGCGGGATCCCCAACCGCTCCGCCAGCATGACGCCCGTCTGCCCGTGGCCCATGTCGTCGGACTGCAGCCCCGTCAACACCAGATCGAATCGCTCGTCGGCCATCGCCGACGCGAGCGCCTCGGCCGACACCCAGGCGTCGGACGAGGCGAGCGAGTCGTCTTCCACGTGAATGGCGCGGTCCGCGCCGCGGGCGAGCGCCTCGCGAATCACCTGCTGCACGCGCGCCGGCCCCGCCGAGCACACCACCACCTCGCCGCCGTGCCGCTCGCGGAGGCGCAGCGACTCCTCGAGCGCGTAGGCGTCGGGCTCGTTCATCTCGTAGCTGACATCCTGCTCCCGGATCCAGGTCCCATCGTCCCGGAGACGAGGCTGCCACTCGCGGGTGGGGACCTGCTTGACGCAGACGGCGATCTTCACGCGTCGAACTTCTTGAACAGCAGCGCGGCGTTGGTGCCGCCGAACCCGAACGAGTTGGAGAGCGCGTACTGGATGGGCATCCGGCGGCACCGGTTGGGCACGTAGTCGAGGTCGCACTCGGGGTCGGGGCTGTCGAGATTGACGGTCGGCGGCACCGTCTGATGGTAGACGGCGAGCGCCGAGACGCCCGCCTCGAGGCCGCCGGCCGCGCCGAGCAGATGGCCCGTCATCGATTTGCTCGAGGAGATCGCCACCGTGCGGGCGTGCGCGCCGAAGAGCCGCTTGATGGCCAGCGTCTCGAGCCGATCGTTGTGCGGCGTCGACGTCCCGTGCGCGTTGATGTATTCGACTTGATCGGGCCTGACCCCGGCCTTCTTCAGGGCGAGGCTCATGACCTGCACCGCGCCTTCGCCGTCCTCGGAGGGGGCCGTGATGTGATACGCGTCGGCCGACATCCCGTAGCCGACGAGCTCCGCGTAGATGGTCGCGCCGCGCCGCCGCGCCTGCTCGAGCTCCTCCAAGACGATAACCCCCGCGCCCTCGCCGATGATGAAGCCGTCGCGGTCGCGGTCGAACGGACGGCTGGCGCGCTGGGGCTCGTCGTTGCGGGTCGAGAGCGCTCGCAGGGCGGCAAACCCGCCCACGCCCATCGGCGTGATCGCGGCCTCCGATCCGCCGGCAATCATCGCGTCCGCGTCTCCCCGCCGGATGATCTCGAAGGCATCGCCGATGGCGTGCGCCGACGCCGAGCAGGCCGTGCACGTGGCCGAGTTCGGCCCCTTCGCGCCGAAGCGAATCGACACCTGCCCTGCGGCCAGGTTGATGATCGCGGAGGGGATGAAGAACGGGGAGATCCTGCGGGGGCCGCCCTCGAGCAGCGCACGGTGCTCGCGCTCGATGGTGGTGAACCCGCCGATGCCCGACGCGATGAAGACGCCGGTCCGCGGCGCGGTGGCCGGCGTGATCGGCAGCCCCGAGTCGTCCATCGCGAACTGCGAGGCGGCGATGGCGTACTGGATGAAGACGTCCATCTTCTTGACGTCCTTCTTCTCGACGAACTGGAGCGGATCGAATCCCTTGACCTCCGCCGCGATCTGCGCCGCGAAGCCGGTGGCGTCGAACTTCGTGATCCGTTCCACGCCGCTCGTGCCGGCCAGCAGCGCGTGCCAGGTCGCGCTCGTGCCGATCCCGAGCGACGACACCAGTCCGATGCCGGTGATGACGACCCGCCTGGTCACCATGCCTCCGTGTGGAGCTACCCCTTCTTCGCCTTGGCGTGCGCCTCGATGTAGTCGATCGCCTCCTTCACGCGGGTGATCTTCTCGGCGTCCTCATCAGGAATCTCGATGCCGAACTCCTCCTCGAACGCCATGACGAGCTCCACCGTGTCGAGCGAGTCGGCGCCGAGGTCGTCGACGAACGAGGCGTCCGGCGTCACTTCCTCCTCGTCCACGCCGAGCTGCTCCACGATGATGCTCTTCACCTTGTCTGCAACCGCCATTCGATCCTCCGCTCCGGTCGTTGGTTGGTGGCCTCCCACCAACCGAGTTACATGTACATGCCGCCGTTGACGGCGAGTACTTGCCCTGTAATATACGATGCCTCATCCGAGGCGAGAAAGCAGACGGCGGCGGCGACCTCGTCGACCGTGCCGATGCGTCCGAGTGGAATCCTCGACGCCCAGTCGTCCTGGGCCTTCTCCGCGATGGCGTCGGTCATCTCGGTGGCGATCAGTCCGGGCGCCACCACGTTGACCGTGATGCTGCGCGAGGCCACCTCGCGCGCCAGCGCCTTGGTGAGCCCGACGAGGCCGGCCTTGGACGCCGCATAGTTGACCTGCCCTGCGTTGCCTGTCTGTCCGACCACCGAGCCGACGCTGATGATGCGGCCGCTGCGCTGCTTGATCATCGGCTTGAGCACCGCCTGCACGCACGTGAAGGCGGCCGTGAGGTTGGTGGCGATCACCTGATCCCAGTCGTCGCGCTTCATCCGGAGCACGAGCCGGTCGCGCGCGATGCCCGCGTTGTTCACCAGCACGTCGATCCGCTCGTGCCGCTCGAGCGCCGCCCGCACCATGGCGTCCACCGACGCGGCGTCGGTGACGTCGACCGACGCGAGGTCAGCGCGCCCCCCCGCTTCGCGGATCGCGGCCACGGCGGCCGCCGCGTGATCGCCGCGCGAGGCCGCCACCACGGTCGCGCCCCGCGCCGCCAGCCGCACGGCGATGCCTCGCCCGATGCCGCGCGACGCTCCGGTCACGATGGCAACCCTACCGGTGAGATCGAACATGTGGAAGGATCGGGTCGAGGTCCCTCGGCTCGCCGAAGGCGAGCACCGTGGCGCCCTTGAGAATCTTCTTGACCAGCCCGCTCAGCACGCGTCCCGGACCCACCTCAACATACGTTGTGACGCCCTCGGACGCAAGGCGACGCACCACCGCCTCCCACAACACGGGGGCCGAGACCTGCCGGACGAGCGCGTCGACGGCCGCCGCCGCGGTGCGCTTGGGCTCCGCGTCGACATTGGCCACCACGGGCATGCGCGGATCCTGCGCCGCGAGCGCGCGCAGCTCGGGAGCCAGCCGATCCTCGGCCGGCCGCATGAGCGCGCAGTGGAAGGGCGCGCTGACGCTGAGCGGAATGGCCCGCTTGGCCCCAAGCGCCTTGGCGCGGTCCGACGCCCGCTTGACGGCGCCCGCCGTACCGGCAATCACGACCTGGTCCCACGCGTTGATGTTGGCGGGGCTCACGACCTCTCCCTCGGCCGCGTCCTCGCAGGCCTGCCGTACCAGATCCGCCTCCAGCCCCAGAATGGCCGTCATCGCGCCCTGCCCGACCGGGACCGCTTCCTGCATGTAGCGCCCGCGCTGGCGGACGATCCGCACGGCATCGCCGAAGCGAAGCGTGCCGGCGGCGACGTGCGCTGAATACTCGCCCAGACTGTGCCCAGCCACCCACGCGGCATCCACGCCGTGCGCGTTCAGGACGCGGCAGGCTGCCGTGCTCACGGCCAGGATGGCGGGCTGCGTCCGCTCCGTCAGCGTGAGCTGATCCGCGGGCCCTTCGAAGCACAATCGGGACAGCGCGCCGCCGAAGGCCGCGTCGGCCTCATCGAACGCCGCGCGCGCCTCCGGAAAGGCGTCCGCCAGCGCCCGGCCCATGCCAACGCTCTGGGATCCCTGTCCCGGAAAGACGAAGGCAATCACGGGCGCGAGAGCGACGCAGCGGCAATCTCCTGCTCGACGCGCTGCAGGAAGTCGCTGGCTGCGAACCGAAACGCCACGGCGATGGCGTTGCGAATGGCCTTGGCCGACGATCGCCCGTGGCCGACGATCGTGAGGCCAGCCACGCCGAGCAACGGCGCGCCGCCGTACTCCGAGTAGTCGACGCGGCGGCGGAAGCGCCGGAACGCGCGGCGCGACAGCAGGTACCCGACCTGGCTGGAGAAGGTCCCCTGCAGCTCGGCGCCGAGCAGCGCCTCGACCGTCTCGACGAGCCCTTCCCCGGTCTTGAGCACGATGTTGCCCGTGAACCCGTCGCACACGATGACGTCCGCCACGCCGCTGTAGATGGCGCGCCCTTCGACGTTGCCGATGAAGTGGACGGGCGAGGCCTTGAGCAGCCGGTGGGCCTCGCGGGTCAGCTCGTTGCCCTTGGTCTCCTCCTCGCCGATGGAGAGCAGCCCCACGCGTGGACGCTCGGCGCCGAGCGCCACTCGCGCGAACACGCTGCCCATGATGGCGAACTGCAGGAGATGCTGCGGGCGGCATTCGACGCTGGCGCCAGAATCCAGCAGCACCGCCGGCCGGTCGCGCGTGGGGATGGTCGTGGCAAGCGCGGGGCGATCGACGCCCGCCAGCATGCCGAAGGCGGCGTGCGCCGCCATGACCGTCGCGCCCGTGTGGCCCGCGCTGACGAGCGCGCCCGCCCGACGCCGAGCCACCAGCTCCGCAGCGACGCGAATCGACGCCCCGGGCCGGCGCCGCAGCGTGGCCGCGGGGGGGTCGGACATGCCGACGACGTCGGGCGCCTCGACGATCTCGAGCCCGAGCTGCCGCCAATCCGGGTGCGTCTCCAGCGCCGCTTCGACGGCGGACGTGCGGCCGACCAGCGCGATCTGGACGGCCAGGTGGCGGGCGGCCGCCACCGCCCCGTCGATCACCGCAGACGGCGCGTGATCGCCGCCCATTGCGTCGACGGCGATGTGAATCATGAAAGGTGGAACTCGGAGCTGGGAACTCGGAACTCGGCTCCACGCTCCGCGTTCGCCGTTCCGAGCCGGCTCACTCTTCGTCGACCGGGCGCACCTGCCGCGTGTTGTAGTACCCGCAGTGCGGGCAGATGCGATGCGGCGCCTTGGGTTCGTGGCACTGGGGGCAGAGGCCGGTCGTGGCCGCCCTCAGCGCGTCGTGCGTGCGGCGCTTGGCCGTCCGCGTCTTGGAGTGTCGGCGTTTGGGGTTTGGCATACGTTCGTCTACTTCTTCACCTGCTTCAGCGGCGCGAGCCGCGGGTCCTCCCACACGGGCGCGCAGGCGCACGACCCGGTGTTCAGGTTGGTGCCGCATTGGGGGCACAACCCTCGGCAGGCCTCCTGACAGAGCGGCTTCATCGGCAGCGCCAGATACCACTGCTCGCGCAACACGTCGTTCAGGTCGATCTGGTCGTCGCGGTAGTAGCTGGTCTCGAGGTCTTCCTCGGCGACCTCCCGCTCGGCCTCCGTGGCAATCTTCGAGGCTGGCAGGAACCGAAGGTCGAACGGCGCGTCGACCTTCAGGACGAACGGATCGAGGCAGCGGCTGCACGCCAGCTCGAGCGAGGTCCGCACCGTGCCCACCAGGCGAAACCTGTCCTTGTCCTTGTGGATCTCGAAGGCCAGATCCACGGGCGCCGCCACCCGATACGCCTCGCCCTCGTCTCCGATCTCCTCTGGCTGGAACGTGCGGGCGAACGTGGTGACGGGCTGCCGATAGCGGGTGAGATCGAGCTGCATGGCTTCGCCGGCCGGGTCGGCGGAGTCGGCGGAGTGAGCGGTGTAGGGTAGGGTATCCGGACCCCGCCCACCCTGCTCACTCTGCCCACCCTGCCTGCGGTCCGCCTCGCCCTCTCACGAAATCCGTGCAAGGGGCAGACCGTCGATTATAGCTGATTCCACGAGATCGGCCCGATCCAGGGCGTCGGGATGAAGAGCCGCTCGAACAGGGTGACCGCGAACCGGTCGGTCATCCCCGCCAGGAAATCGCGAGCCGCGATGTCGAGCCCCTCGGCCTCGATGATCCGGCGGTCCAGGAACTCGTCGGGCCGCTCGCGGACCTTCTCCCACAATCCGCCGAGGATGCCCGTGGCCTTCCTGAACTCCGCGGTGGCCACTTCGTTCTCGTAGACGGCGTCGAACAGGAAGCTGCGCATGGCGAGCGTGGCGTCGAGGACGGCATCGCTCATCCGAATCTCGGTCAACCCGCCTCGGTGCGTCTTTGTGACGACGTCCTTGACCATGCACGCGATGCGCGCGGACGAGGTCGTCCCGAGCACGGCCACCGCGTGCGCGGGGAGGTGCGCGGGCTCGAGCATCCCCGCTCTCACCGCATCGTCGATGTCGTGGTTGACGTAGGCGATCAGATCCGCCACGCGCATGATCTGTCCCTCGAGCGTCGCGGCGCGCCTCGCCGAGTCCATCCCGACCGGCGATCCCTGCTTGCCCTTCGAGTGGCGCGCGATCCCGTCGCGCACTTCCCACGTCAGGTTCAACCCCTTGCCGTCGTTCTCGAGCACGTCCACGATCCGCAGGCTCTGCTCGTAGTGATTGAAGCCGCCTGGAACCAGATCCTGCAGGACGCGCTCGCCCGCATGCCCGAACGGCGTGTGCCCCAGATCGTGGCCGAGCGCGATCGCCTCGGTCAGCTCCTCGTGCAGACGGAGCACCTTGGCGATCGTGCGGGCGATCTGCGAGACCTCGAGGGTGTGCGTGAGGCGGGTCCGGTAATGGTCGCCAGCGGGCGCGAAGAAGACCTGCGTCTTGTGCTTCAGCCTGCGAAACGCCTTGCAGTGAATGATCCGGTCCCGATCGTGCTGGAACGCAGGCCGCACATCGTCCTCGGGCTCCGGACGGAGACGCCCGCGTGAGTCGGCGCTCTTGGCGGCCTGCGGCGCCAGCGTCTCCCGTTCGCGCTGCTCGAGCCCCTCACGAATGCTCGCCAACGATGTCCTCCAGGAAGCTCGTGCCGTAGGCCAGCGGCCCCACGCCGAAGTTGGCGGCCAGGCTCTGGCCGAGGTCGGCAAACGTGCGGCGCGTGCCGATATCAACCGCAGGGCGCACCTGCGGCCCGGCCAGCAGCACGGGGACGTACTCGCGCGAATGGTCGGTACTGGGCGTGGTGGGATCGTTGCCGTGGTCGGCCGTGACCACGAGCAGGTCGGACCGACGCATCACGGACAGGAGCCGCCCGAGGCGCTCGTCGATCCGCTCGAGGTTGGCGGCATAGCCTGGCACGTCGTTGCGGTGCCCGTATACCGTATCGGAGTCGACGAGGTTCACGAAGATGAGGCCCGCTCCCGTGTCGGCCAGTGCGGCTTCGAGCTGATCCATGCCATCCGCGTCGCTCGACGCGTGCGCGGCCCGCGTGATGCCGCGCCCCGCGAACAGGTCCGTGATCTTGCCAATCGCCACGACGGGGTCGCCGCGGCGGTCGAGCAGGTCCAGCAGCGTGTCGCCGATCGGGTCCAGCGCGTAGTCGTGGCGGTTGGCGGTCCGTGTGAACGCGCCCGGAACGCCGACGAAGGGCCTGGCGATGACGCGGCCCACGCCCATGCCCCGACAGACGAGATCGAAGGCCGTCTCGCAGATGCGGTACTGCTCGGCAAGCGGGATGACATCCTCGTGCGCGGCGATCTGAAACACGCTGTCGGCCGAGGTATAGACGATCGGCCGACCCGTCCGCAGATGCTCGGCCCCGAGCCGCTCGATGATCTCGGTGCCAGACGCCACGACGTTGCCAAGCGTGCGGCGGCCGATACGCCGCTCGAACTCCATCAGGATCTCCGCGGGAAAGCCCGACGGGAACGTGGGAAACGGGCGGTCCAGGACCACGCCCATCAGCTCCCAGTGGCCGGTCACCGAGTCCTTGCCCGCCGAGGCCTCGGCCATCCGTCCGAACGCCCCGCGCGCCGGTGAGGACGGACCGTCGCCGAGATCGACCAGATGGCCCAGGCCGAGCGAGCGCAGGACCGGTATGGCGAGCGGGACCTGGCGCGCGACGTGGCCGACGGTGTTGCTCCCCTCGTCGCCGTAGGCGCTGGCATCCGGAAGCGCGCCGATGCCGACGCCGTCGAGGACGATCAGGATGACGCGGGGGAAGGGAACCAACCAAGGGCTCCGCCCTTGATATCCCGGCAGAGCCCTTGGCTGGTTGCCAGTATCTCTGGGCGCGCGCCGCGCGCCTAGGACCGCTATGCGGTCGGACACAACGAGTACGAAATTCGCGTTTGGGGCCGCATAGCGGTCCAACAGTTACGGGTGATGGTGCGACGGCAAGTAGTTGGCGATCGAGCGCTGCGTCGAGATCGTCGCGATGGCGTGCTTGAACACGAGGTGGTCGGTGCCATCGACCTCGACGATCACGGCGAAGCGATCGAAGTTCTTGATGCGGGCGTCGAACTGACGGCCGTCGATGAGGTGCAGGCTCACCGGGAGCCGATCGCGGCGCGCGTGGTTGAGAAAGACGTCCTGGATGTTGGCTTGCGCGGGCGCCGCGCGGGGCTCGGATACCTGGGCCATCAGGCTGCGTCTCCTCGAGGTCGGACACCGCGTGCGGCGAGGGCGTCTTCGACGCGCTGCACCGTGTCCGGGCGCTCGCCCGGACCGTCGAACCAGGTAAGATTAGGCTCTTTGCGGAACCAGATCAACTGGCGCCGCGCGTAGCGGCGGTTCTCCTGCGCGATGAGCGCGCGCGTGGCCGCCTCGTCCCGCACACCGCGGAGCATCTCCATCACCTGCCGGTAGACGAGCCCGCCGAACGGCCTGGCGTCGGGCGGGACGCCCCGCGCCAGCAGCCCCTTGACCTCGTCGACGATGCCTCGCGCGAACTGCCGATCCACGCGGTGCGCCACGCGTTCGGCCGTCAGCGGGGCCGGCAGCCGCAACGCGATCACGATGACCTCGCAGTCGGCAATGGGAGACGCCGTCTCGCGGAAGTGCGAGGTGAGCGGCCGGCCGGTCGTGTAATAGACCTCCAGCGCCCGTACGAGGCGCTTCCGGTCGCGCGGCATGATGCGCGCGGCCGAGGCAGGGTCGACGCGCCGCAGCATGCCCTGCAGCGTCTCGGCGCCTCGACGTGCGGCCACACGGTCCAGGCGCGCGCGCAGCGCCTCGTCGGCGCCCGGACCGGGAAACAGGCCGCGCGTCAGCGCACGGTAGTAAAAGCCGGTGCCCCCGACCAGGATGGGGAGCCTGTCCCGCGCGTGCACGTCACGGATGACGCGTGCCGCGTCGCGGGCGTACTGGGCGGCCGTGTAGACCTCGGTCGGGTCCGCGACGTCGATGAGGTGATGGGGAATGCCGCGGCGTTCCGCGAGCGGCGGCTTGTCGGTACCGATGTCGAAGCCGCGGTAGACCGCCGTCGAATCGCAGTTGATGATCTCGCCGCCGTACCGCTCGGCCAGCGCCAGCGCCAGTGCGGTCTTCCCGGACGCCGTGGGGCCGAGGACGGCGAGGACGATCGGGCGCACGCTTCATCGTATCCTGTGCGTCTGGTCGTCGTAGCGCTGGGGCTTCAGCCCCCGCGGGTTCGCCTCGCACCACGCATGATCTTCTCACCTCGCGTACGTTCCGACCAGCGGCTCATCACCGCGGCGGAGGCACGCTGGCCGACCGCCTCCCGGCGGAGCACGCCGGAAGGCTCGCTGCGCTCATGCTCTGTCGCTCCCCGCGCGTCCATGGGGTATCTCGATTCGACATCCGTCAGACGACACCAAACGTTCTGGCTGATTCGATACAACTCGAACGCGCTGGAGGAAGACGCGCGGGTGAATCGCTCCGCTCCTCCACTCGCCAAGGTGCCCGTGGCATCGAGCTCACCAGATCGGCTGTTGCTCGGTCGGCGGTTAGCCGCCTCGAGCTTGGACCGACGCGTCGACGTTGGCCGCCCGCCTCGCGCGTCATCGGTGTCCCGCTCATCGAGGTCATCACGAGCGACGTGCCGTCCCACGCGAGGTTATCGCCCCCAAGTGTGACTCGCGGTCACGCTGTTAGCCGCCGCCAACGGCGGCCATTCCGGACGCGGCCCGCGCAGGCCCGCGGCCAAGGGCTGCGGTCCCCGACCATTCCGCCGTGCTACCATCCGCGGGGTCAGCGGGTTGCGGTGGACGGCGGCGTGACGGATCGTCGATGTTAGCCGCGAGGGCCGCGAGACTGCTGGCGGTCCAATCAATACTGGTTAGCCGGGCAAACCAAGAATCCCGAGCCGATCACGAAGAACAATTCGATCCGGCCGAGAATGGGGCGTCATGGGGTGGTTACGGCCGGTCTTGTCACACGGTCGAAGTCCTGAGAGCATCGAGGGCAGCACATCCGTATGCCGAGGGTCGCCGGGATTCCGGGACCGTACTGGTTCTTCTTCTACAGCTTCGACTGTAGCGAGCCGATCCACGTACATGTTCGGCGCGAGAATGCGGAGGCCAAGTTCTGGCTCCAGCCCGTGGCGCTGGCCTGGAATCGTGGGTTCTCGCCGCGAGAACTCAACGAGATTCGGCGGATAATCGTAAACGCGGTCCAATCAATACTGGTTGGGCCGACGATCAATCCACTGTCGCTGAAATGTGTGTAGACTTCGGAACCCCTGATGAAGCCGAGTGTCTACATTGAAACGACCATCGTGAGCTATCTCGTGGCGGATCCCAGCAAGGATGTGGTCCAAGCCGCGCATCAAACCGTCACTCGAGACTGGTGGACGCGACGAGGGCGGTTCGAACTCTTCGTGTCGGCGGCGGTTGTGGCAGAAGCGCGACGAGGCGATGCTGCACAGGCAGCGCGTCGGCTCGCGGCGCTGAGCGGCATTCCGCTGTTGTCGGCCGGCGCGCAGGTCGGTTCGCTCGTCCGAATCCTCCTGCGGACCGGCGCACTGCCGGCCCGTGCGCGTGGCGATGCGGTCCATGTCGCCATTGCCGCGGTCAACGGCACCGACTATCTCCTGACGTGGAACCTGCGGCACCTTGCGAATGCTTCGATCCGTGGGAGAATTGACACAGCATGCCGCCAGGCGGGCCTCGTGCCGCCGATCATCTGTACGCCAGAGGAACTGATGGAGCCTGAGTCATGACGAATCGTCGAGACCCCATCGTAGAGGAAGTGCGAAAACACCGTGAAGCCATCGCACGGGAGCACGGGAACCGACTCGACCGAATCCTCACGGCACTTCGCCGCGAAGAATCCAGTTGGCCGGCCGGAACGATCTCACGGCCGCCGAAGCGGATCGTCAAACGGGTATCGCGAAAATCAACACGCGCAACTCGCCGGCGCAACAAGGCGTTGGAGCCGACGGCGCGACGCTGACGCTGGCGCGCCGCGGCTCAACGCTGACGTTAGCCGGACAAGATTACCTCTCCGGGACGTATGAGAGAGGCCGGACTCCGAGAATTGCCCAGAGTTTCAGAATCGGCAGCGTGAATGCCACGCGCTGGATCGTGTCCGAACCCCGTCTCGCCCGGAAACGCGCGCCGCCCCGTCAGCAGCTCGTAGACCACGCACCCGAACGCCCAGATGTCCGCGCGCCGGTCGACCGCCTCGCCCCGCAGCTGCCTCCGGGCTCATGTACGCCGGCGTGCCCACGAGGACGCCCTCGCGCGTGGCCGCCGCCATCACGGTCGTCGCCTGGGAGAGCTCCAGCTCGGGGGGGGGCGCCGGCCAGCGCCTTCGCCAGGCCGAAGTCCAGCACCTTGACCGTGCACATGCAAAAGCCACTGTGGGGATCCACCACTTGTTACGCCGTCGGCAGGCGCGGATCCTCCGGGGCCGTCCCGCTCTGGTTCGGGTGGTCCGATGGGCAAGGAATGGCAGATGGTAATCGCGTCGGCGCCAATGCGGATTTCTCGAATCAGCCAGCGCACGATCTTCTGCTGCTCCCTGATATCGAGTGTCTCGGCGCGCGCGCGCAGACGAGTCCCAAAATCAGTCAGCGTTTCGCTCAGGCGCAGATAGCGAGCCTGATCGACGGCGGCCATCTCGATGCCGTGAAGCTCCGCAGCGATCGCGTGTTGCTGCGTCCGGAGTGCTGGCATCCGCGCCTGTAATTCCTCGATCGTGATCAGCGCCTGTTGATACGCGGTGACCAAGCGGTCCGTGGCATTCGCCGCTCGGGTGTGCTGCCGCGTGAGCTCGTCGACGCGCTGCCGCGTGGGATCGGCCTGCCGCGCCGCTTCGCGCCGCCGCGCCAGTTCCGCCTCGACTAACGTGGGATCCTCCAGCAGCCGAATGACTTCGCGCCACACGCGCGTATCGAGGTGATCCTGGCGAACAGGTCGCGCCGTGCACACCGGCCCGTTCGCGTGCGCCCAGCCATCGCGTCCCCCGCATTGATACATGCGGCGCTTCCGATAGACCGCGTACCCACACTGGGCGCATACCAGGAGCCCCTGCAACAGCGTCGGCCGTTTCGTCCGCCGTCGAGCAAAGCGGGTGTTGTGCTCGAGCTGCGCCTGCGCCAAGGCGAACGTCTCCTCGGAAATCAGCGCGGGGACGGGAATCGCCACCCACTCCTCACGCGGCCGGTCGCGGCGGGCCTGATCGCGCACGGGTAGCCGCCCGCGTTGGCGCAGGCGCCGGGTGATCCGCTGGCGCGTACTCGGTGCGCGCCGGCCGCACCCCGCCTTGCCGATATAGGCCGGGTTGAGGAGCATCTTCCGAATCGTCGCCGGATCCCAGCGGCCCCCCGTGCGCGTCGGAACCTGGGTCGCGTTGAACCGCCGCGCAATCGCATACATCGATAGGCCTTCCCGCGTGTACGCCGCAAACACCTGCCGGACCAGCGCCGCTTCCGCCTCGTCGACGTGATAGTACGCGTCAGCCTGATCCGTCTTTTTCACGTATCGATACCCATACGGCGCCGCCGACAACACGTTCACGCAGCCCCGACGCGCCTTGTGCCGTTTCCCCCGCCGCGTGCGCTCGGCGATCTGCGCCCGTTCGTATTCGGCGATCATCCCTTGCACCTGCACCAAGAGGTGCTCCGGCCGGACCAGCGTGGTGCCGCTGTAGCCGTCATCTTCAAAGACCCACTCGGCCGGCACCCCATAGCCGTGCTCCGCGGCATAGGCCTGCAGCGCCTCGGTTTGACTGCTGATCGTCTCCTGCTCACGCTGACGATCCGATGACACGCGGGCGTAAATCGCGGCGGGGATGCTCATCGATAGGCTCCTGCGCGAGGGGCGCCGGCACAGGCCAGCGGTGGTCCGGCACGAGCACCCCATACGCGCGCTCCAGTTTCGCGGACAACAACCGATCGAAGCGATACTCAAATCGCAGCGCGAGCGGCCGCGGCGCCGCGTGGTCAGCCACGCCCTCCGCTCCGCGCCAGCTGCGCGACGATGGCGCGACTGACGATGGCGCTGATCGTCCGGTCGGTCGCGTCCGCGTGCGCGCGAACC
>JACQTK010000153.1 GCA_016210845.1 Acidobacteriota bacterium
CTCGTCCGCATGGACCTCGACGGCCTGGTGGCGCGCTGCGGATTCCCGGGCACCAAGATGATCCCCGCCGCCCACGCCGTACGGTCGGGCCTGTTGCTCAAGCTGCTCGGCAAGTCACGCCGCAGCCACGTGATGGATCTCGTCATTGACGAGGGCGTCTCGCTCGCCGCGGGACTCAACGCGATCCCGAAGACGACCTTCATGTGGCAGTACTCGTCTCGGCTGGGGCGCAAGGCGATCACCCGCTTCCTGGGCGCCTGGATCGAGGCGCTGCGCACGCAGAAGCTGGTCGACGCCAGCTCGTTCAACCTCGACTTTCACTCGATCGCCTATTTCGGTGAGGACCCCTTCGTACAGAAGCACTACGTGCCCCGCCGCAGCCAACGGCGCAAGGCCGTGCTCACCTTCTTCGCGCAGGACGCGGAAGGCCAGCTCTTCTGCTACTCGAATGCCGATCTGCGAAAGGGTGAGGAGGCTGACGAGGTCCTGCGGTTCGTCGAGTTCTGGGAGAAGAAATACGGGGAGCGCCCTCGCCACCTGGTCTTCGATTCCAAGCTCACCACCTACGCACACCTCTCCACGCTCAACACGTTGGGCATTACCTTCATCACGCTCCGTCGGCGGTCGCCGGCGCTGAACGCCGAGGTGGTGACCATGCCCCGATCGGCCTGGCAGACCGTCCACCTCAAGGTGCCGCATCGCAAGTTCAAGACGCCCCGCGTCGTCGACCAGCGCGTGACGTTGAAGGGCTACGACGGCACGCTACGGCAGCTCCTGATTCGCGATCTTGGCCATGATGCTCCGACGATCCTCCTCACCAACGACACGACCTCGAAGCTCGCGCCGATCATCACACGCTACGCGAAGCGAATGCTGATCGAGAACGGGTTGAGCGATGCCGTCGGCTTCTTCCACCTCGATGCGCTCTCCTCGGCCGTGGCCCTCAACGTCGACTTCGACGTGCTCCTCACCGTCGTCGGCAGCGCGATCTACCGGATGCTCGCCAAGACCCTGCACGGCTACGAGCACGCCCAGGCGCGCCAGGTCTTCCGTCGCTTCCTGGATACCAGCGCGCGGGTCATCGTCTCTGCGAACGAGGTGACCGTTCAATTGCCCCGCCGCGCGCACAATCCCCTGCTGATCGATGCGGGCCTCATCGGAGGCACCACGCCGATTCCGTGGTGGCAAGGCCGCTCGCTGCGGGTAGAGATCGTGTGAGCGCTCAACCCTCGGGGCGGCCGCGAGCGAGCGACAGTGCCCAAGCCCCGTTATCTGTTTCACTGGCGTGAAAATCGAGGCTAACGCTTCGCGCTGACAACCGAAAGCGCCAATAAGTGGCAGCCGAGGTTGACACTTTTTGTCAACCCGGACCATGCTGGGGCTGTTCCGCCGTTACCAGATTACCGATAACTTACAGCCGAACCAGGCCTTTATAGCTCAGGTCAAAGCCTGACGGTCGTGGCACGGCCGTTGCTGATGGCAGGGCTGCGTTCGCTGCCGGTGCCTCAGCGGCAAGTCCGGCGGCCCGGTTCATCCGAGCACAACGAAGTTGACAGTTGACAGTTGACAGTTGACGGAAGGCAACAAGCTGGCTCGACGCTTCCTGTAACTGTCAACTGTCAACTGTCAACTGTCAACTGACAACTGACAACTGACCAACTGAGGAGCGACACACATGAAGATGCGCGACACCAAGGGCTTTACGCTCATCGAGCTGCTGATCGTCGTGGCGATCATCGGCATCATCGCGGCCATCGCGGTGCCCGGCCTGCTGCGGGCGCGGCAGTCCGGCAACGAGGCCTCCGCGATCGGCTCCGTCCGGACCATCACCAGCTCGCAGGCGACCTACGCCTCGAGCTGCGGCGGCGGCGGGTATGCGCAGGACCTGGCAGACCTTGCCCTGGCGCCGGCCGGGGGCGTGCCGTTTGTCAGCCCGGATCTGAACCTAGACGGTGTGCAGAAGAGCGGCTACACCTTCACCCTCGACGCGCCCACGGACGTGACGGTCGTCATGGCGGCCGCCAACACGTGCAATGTCTCGGCGAACGCTGCGCTGACGACCTTCTATCTTCACACGGAGCCCGTCACCGTCGGCAGCACCGGTCAGCGGTCGTTCGCGACGGACCAGCGCGGGACGATCTATCAGCTCGCCACCGGCGCCGCGATTCCGAACACGATGGCCGGCGCGCAGATTCTGCAGTAAGGCAGTCAGGCCACCTTAGCTGCACGGATGCCAGGGTGCCCGTCGTCGCGGGCACCCTTCTTTTTTGGGGGCCGTTTGCGGGCCCGAAGGCGCTCTGCGGGCCACGCGGTTGACAGCCTTGAAACCGGCCCGTAGGATGCGGCAGGATCCCACAGCATGAAGCACCACGCCCGCACGATCGTCCTTGCCTTGGCCGGGGTCGCGCTTGCCGCCTCGGTCGCCTCGCTCTACGTCCACTACCGCATGATTGCGGACCCGACGTACACGAGCTTTTGCGATATCAGCGAGACCGTGAGCTGCGAGGCGGTGTACGCCAGCGCCTACGGCACGGTGCGCGGGGTCCCGGTGGCCGCGGGCGGGGCCATCTGGTCGGCGCTCGTCCTGCTGCTGGCCTACGCGGGGCTGCGCGCGCCCTCCGGCGGGGCCCCCATCGCGCCTCCACCCCACGGCGCAGGCGTGCGCCGTGGGGACCCCGGGCCTGCGCGACGGGGTGCCTCCGACGTGGCCGCCGCGGCGGCCGGCTACATCTTCGTCCTCGCCACCATCGGCCTCGCGGCCGTGCTGTACTTCGGCTACGCCTCCTTCTTCGTGCTCAACCGGATGTGCGTGCTGTGCGTGGCGGTGTACGTGTCGGTCGTCGGCATCTTTCTGCTCTCCGGCGCGTCGGCGCAGGTGGCGCTCGGCGCCCTGCCCGGGCGGGTGAGCCGCGATCTCAGTGCCGTGCTCCGGAGCTCCACGGCGCTGACGCTGGCGGTGGCGTGGCTGGCCGGATCGATCGCGCTCGTGGCGTTCTTCCCTCGCGAGGAGCTGCAGCCCGTGGTCTCCGCCGCGCCCGTCACCCCGCCGACCGAGGTCCTGCAGCCCGAAGAGGTGGCGCAATTCGAGGCGTGGCTGTCGGCACAGCCGAGGGTCGACCTGCCGATCGACGCCGAGGGCGCGCGCGTGGTGGTGGTCAAGTTCAACGACTACCAGTGCCCCGCCTGCCGCCAGACGCACCTCGAATACCGGTGGATCGTCGAGAAGTACCGGCAATCGGCGCCGAACGACGTCAGGTTCGTGCACGTCGACTTCCCGCTCGAGAGCGAGTGCAACACCGGCGGCCCGCACGGCGCGGCCTGCGAGGCGGCGGCAGCCGTGCGGCTGGCCCGCGAGAAGGGGCGGGCCGAGGCGATGGAAGAGTGGCTGTTCCAGAACCAGTCCGCCAGCATGACGCGCGACCAGGTGAAGGCGGGGCTCGAGGAGGTGGCGCAGGTCACCGATTTCGACGAACGGTATCCGAAGGTGCTGGAGCTGGTGCGCGCCGACGCGCTGCTCGGCCAGCGGCTCGGCATCGGCGGCACGCCGACGTTCTACATCAACGGGATCAAGATCAACACGAGCCTCAGGCCGATCTACTTCGACGCGGCCATCCAGTACGAGCTCAAGCGCACCGAAGCCCTCGGGTCTGAGGGTTCAGGACCGTCGTAGGGGCGGGCCTTGTGCCCGCCCATGATGGGCCTGGGGTCTTCCGCGACATGGACGCGATTCGGACCGAAGCCCTCACCAAGCATTACCGGGTGGGGTTTTGGCGCCCTCGCCCCTACGTGGCCCTCGACGCGCTGACGCTCCGCGTCGGCCGCGGCGACGTGTTCGGGTTCCTCGGCCCGAACGGCGCGGGCAAGACGACCACCCTCAAGCTGCTGCTGCAGCTCATCTATCCCACGTCCGGTCGAGCCGACGTGCTCGGCCGGCCCGTGGGCGACGTGGACGTCAGGCGCCGGATCGGCTACCTGCCGGAGAACCCCTGCTTCTACGACTATCTGACCGCGGAGGAGCTGCTCGAGTACTTCGCGAGCCTCTTCGGCTACGGCCCGGCCGAGCGGCGGCGTCGGGTGGCCGCGCTGCTGGACGAGGTCGGCATCGGCGCCGAGCGGCGCCTGCAGCTCCGGAAGTTCTCCAAGGGGATGCTGCAGCGCGTCGGGATCGCTCAGGCGGTGATCAACGATCCGGAGGTCGTCTTCTTCGACGAGCCGATGTCGGGGCTGGATCCGCTGGGCCGCCGCGAGATCCGCGAGCTGGTCCTGCGGATGCGCGACCGCGGCGCCACCGTGTTCTTCAGCTCCCACGTGCTCTCCGACGCGGAGGCGCTGTGCAGCCGCGTGGCCATCCTGGCCCACGGACGGCTGGTGGGCAGCGGCGCGCTCTCGGACATGGCCGCGTTCCAGGTCCGGGGCTGGGAGCTGGTGGTGAACAACCTCACGCCCGCGGCGCTCGAGCACGCCAGGAGCCTTGGCCGGATCGCGCGGGCGGATGCGCTCGGGGGCAGCCGGTACGCGCTGGAGCTTCCGTTGTCGACGCCTCCGGAACGGATCCTCGCGGACCTGGCCGCCCACGGCGCGCAGCCGGTGTCGCTCAATCCCCTGCGAGAGACACTCGAGGACTTCTACCTGCGCCACATCGCGGCGGCGCCGACTGATCGGGGGCTCGGAGCGGCGTGAGGGCCATGCGCATCATCGGACACGTGGCGCTGAACGTCTTCAAGGAATCGGTCCGCGACAAGGTGCTGTACAACCTGGTCGTCTTCGCCGTCCTGCTCATCGCGGTCTCGTACCTGCTGGGCCAGCTGACGGCGGGGCAGGACGTGAAGATCATCAAGGACCTCGGCCTGGCGGCCATCGCCACCTTCGGGCTGCTCATCGCGGTCTTCATCGGCATCGGCCTGGTGTGGAAGGAGGTGGAGCGCCGCAGCATCTACAGCCTGCTCTCGAAGCCGATTCGCCGCCACGAGTTCGTACTGGGGAAGTATGCGGGCCTCGGCCTCACGCTGTTGGTCAACGTGGCGATCATGACGGTGGCGTTCTACGCGGTGCTGGCGTACATGAACACCCAGTTCCCCGAGAACGTGCGCGCCGCGTGGCCCGCGCCAGCCACCGATCCGGGCATGTTGCGGGCCGTCGCGCTCGTCTTCGTGGAGCTGCTGCTGGTCACCGCCATTGCGCTCTTCTTCTCCACCTTCTCGGGCCCGTTTCTCGCGGCCGCCCTGACGTTCGGGCTCTGGATCATCGGCCACTTCAACGCCGACCTGCGCAACTTCGAGGCCGTGGTGGACTCGCGGGCGGCCGCCTACGCCGCGCGGGCGCTCTACTACGTGCTGCCGAACTTCGCGGCCTTCGACGTCAAGACGCAGGTGGTGTACGCGCTGCCCGTCCCCGCGTCGTACGTCGCGATGACGGCGCTCTACGGCGTGGTCTACATCGCGATGCTGCTGACGGGTTCCGTCATGATCTTTGCCAGACGGGATTTCAAGTGAGGGCTGACCTATGAGAAGGGCCGACCTAAAGGTCGGCCCCTACATCGTCGTGCTGCTGTTCGGCGGCGTGGTGGCCCTTCAGGCGCTGCACGAGCGCAACGGCGGTCCTCCGGCGAGCACGTCGGCCAACCTCCTGTACCTGCGCTCGCCCGAGGCCGTCGAGCGGCTCGCCCTGTCGTACGACTCGCTGCTCGCGGATGTGTACTGGATTCGCACCGTGCAGCATTACGGCGGCACCAAGCTGTCCACGGATCCGAACAAGCAGTACGATCTGCTCTACCCGCTGCTCGATCTCACCACGTCGCTCGATCCGCGCTTCAATGTCGCCTACTATTTCGGCGCCGTGTTCCTCGCCGAGCCCTTCCCTGGCGGCCCCGGGCGGCCGGATCTCGCGATCGCGCTGCTCGAGAAAGGGCTGCGGGCGCAGCCCGAGAAGTGGGAGTTCGCGCAGGCGATCGGCTTCGTGCACTACTGGTGGCTGGAGGACTACGAGGAGGCGGCGGCATGGTTCACGCGCGCCTCGGCCTTCCCGAACGCGCCCATCTGGATGACGCCGCTGGCCGCGACGACGCTCGCGCAGGGCGGGAACCGGCAGTCGTCGCGGCTGCTGTGGGAGCAGTTCGCGCGGACGGCCGAGGACGAGTGGTTCCGCACCGAGGCCAGACGGCGGCTGGTGCAGCTCGACGCGCTCGACGACATCGACCGGCTTCGCGGGGCCGCCGCCGCCTTCGAGCAGCGCTACGGGGCGCCGCCGATGGCCTGGAGCGATCTGCAGGGCGCTGGGCTGCTGCGCGGCACGCCGGTCGATCCCACGGGCACGCCGTATCGGCTCGACGCGGGCGCCATCACGGTCGATCCAGGCTCACCGCTGCATCCGCTGCCGACGGAGCCGGCCCGGCTCCGCTGAATGTCCCTGCCCATCGTCATCGCATTCGCGGTTGCGGGACTGATGTTCGGGAGCTTCCTGAACGTCTGCATCTACCGCATCCCCCGCCGCGAGTCGCTGCACTGGCCGCCCTCGCATTGCACGTCGTGTCTGAGGCGCCTGGCCTGGTTCGAGAACGTTCCGATCGTGAGCTGGCTGGTGCTTCGGGGGCGCTGCCGCACGTGCGGCGCGTTGATCTCCCCTATGTACCCGGCGGTCGAACTGGCCACCGCCGCTGTCTTTGCCGGCGGCGCGCTCGTCTACGGCCTGACGCCGCTGCTGGTGGTGCGCCTCGCGTTTGCCTGCGCGCTCATCGTGCTCTTCGCCATCGATCTCCGGCACCGCATCCTGCCGAACGTCATCACGCTGCCGGGGATCGTGGCAGGGTTCATTGCGAGCCTCTTCCTGCCGCCGGGATGGCTCTCCTCGCTCATCGGCCTGCTCGCCGGAGGGGGCGTGCTGCTGGCGATTGCCGAGGTGTACTACCGGACGCGCGGCCAGGAAGGGCTTGGGATGGGCGACGTCAAGATGCTGGCGATGATCGGCGCGTTTCTGGGGTGGCAGCTCATGCTGCTCACGCTGATCCTGGCCTCGTTTGCCGGCTCGGTGATCGGAGTGGCCATGATCGCCGCGGGCCGGGGCGGGATGCAGGCGGCGCTGCCGTTCGGGACCTTTCTCGCGCTCGGCGCGCTGGTCGCCGCCGTGGCCGGCGACGCGATGGTGGCGTGGTACCTGTCGTTTTATTAGTGCGATGTGCAGGTTGATGTCGCGCGGGGTCTTCGCGCACGCTGAAGCGTGCGCTCTACATGAGGACAATTGTCCACCTGTAGAGCGGCGGCTTCAGCCGCCGCGATCAGCGGCTTCAGCCGCCGCGATCAGCGGCTTCAGCCGCCGCGATGCCGTTCCGGAGGCCCACGCCTCACGTCCGCGCGGAGGAGATGCCACACTTCGCATCTCCCGGTCCGAGGCTGTGAAATGACGCAGTACGGCTACGCGCTCATCGGACTGACGGCCATCGTGGCCATGCTCGTGGCGGTGCTGACCTTCGCGCTGCTGCGCCTGGCGGCGGGGGCGCGCGACGCCCGGCGGCACCTGCGCGAGGGCGGCCCGGACACGGCCCTGCTCTCCGCGGCGCTGCAGGAGGCGGTCACCAAGCTCAAGGCGCAGGAACGGGCCATGAGCGCCCGGGCGGCCGCCTCCGAACAGCTCAGCGAGCAGATCGTCTCCAGCCTCACGGCGGGGCTGCTCGTGGTGGACGGCACGAACCGCGTGGAGATCCTGAACCCGGCGGGCCGACGGCTGTTGGGGATCACGGCGGACCCGATCGGCGTCAGCTTTCGTGAGTTGCTGGGCGCGGTGCCGCCGCTGGTCCAGGCGATCGCCGAGGTGCTCGAGACGAGGCAGCCGATCATGCGGCGGTCGCTCGAGATCCGCAGCGCCGGGCGCGCGTCGCATTTCGGCGTCACCGTCTCGCCGCTCGGAGGGCCCGAAGGGCGCGGGGTGATCTGTCTCTTTTCGGACCTGACCACCGTGATCGAGCTGGAAGAGCAGTTGCGGCTCAAGGAGACGCTGGCGCGCCTCGGCGAGCTGACGGCGGGCATTGCCCACGAGTTCCGCAACGGCCTCGCCACGATTCACGGGTACAGCCGTCTGATCGTGCCCGAGTCGCTGCCCGCGCAGTACCGGCCCTACGTCGAGGGCATCCGCCAGGAGACCGAATCGCTCGGGCGCGTCGTCACCAACTTCCTCAACTTCGCGCGGCCCGAGAAGGTATCGCTGACGCCCGTGGCGCTCGGGCCGCTGGTCCGCCGCGTCGCCGACGATCTCCACCGCGAGCTGCCGCCAGAGACGACGATCGAGACGGGCGGGGAGTTCGGGACCATCGAGGGCGACGAGGTGCTGCTGCGTCAGGTGTTCAGCAACCTGGTGCGCAACGCCGCCGAGGCCTGCGAGGCCGCGGGCATCGCTCCCGCGATTGCGATCCGCGGCGAGGCCGACGCGGGCCGCGGCACCTGCCGCGTGTCGGTGCGGGACAACGGGCCTGGCATTCCGGACGCCAGCCGCGTGCGGGTGTTTCAGCCGTTCTTCACCACGAAGTCGGGCGGCACGGGGCTCGGGCTGGCGATCGTCCAGAAGATCGTGGTGATGCACAACGGCCGCGTGGCCGTCGGCAGCTCACCCACAGGCGGCGCGAGCGTGCAGCTCACGTTTCCGCTGGCGCCCGAGGGAGCCACGGCACTCAATCGCCCTTGAGTCGTGTGATCGCCGCCGCGCTGGTCAGCAACTCGAGCTGAGCCTCCAGGCGAATCACGCGGGCCGTCAGATCTTCAATCTTGGACTGCTGGGTCTTCAGGGCTTCGGCCTGGCGGCTCACCTTGTCCTCGAGCTTGATCATCGAGGTGAGCGCGCCCCACACCCGATCCGTGACGCCGCTCATTCCGTCTACCGGGCCTTGCGTCCGGCCGTGGTCTCGAGCGACGCCATGCGCGTGTTGCTGGCGTCGATGAAGGCGAGCGCCTCGTCAATCGATGCACCCGCGCGATCGGCCGCAGCCTTGGCCGCATCGGCGAGCGCGCCCAACTCCTCATCGGCTTCCGCCGACTCGTACGAGGCAGCGCCCCGGCGCATCAACTCCGAGATCGGCAGCCCCAGCCTCCTGGCCTTGGCCACAATGGCTCTTTTTTCCTTCGGGGTCGCCTGGACGACGATGCGCTCGACTGCTGCGGCCATGGAAATTCTCCACTCGAGATATGTACAGCATATGTACATCGCATGGTGTTCTGTCAAGGCACCGACAAGGATCGAGGTCGCGCCGACGAGGATCGAGGTCGCACCGACGAGGATCGGGCTCGCACCGACAAGGATCGAGGTCGCACCGACGAGGCTCGAACTCTCAGGACTGGCCGTTGCCGTCGATCTGACGCAGGAACGCGAGGGAAGCCTGGTTGGCGTGGAGGGCCGCATCGATCGCGCGGCCGTGGGCGTCCAGGATGACGCGGTTCTGTCGAGACACTTCGAGCAGCGCTTCGTTAGCGGACGCAAGGCCTTCCAGTGCGGGTCGCATGCCTGAAATCGCCGCCCCGGTACCGGTATCAGCGCCGCGGGTCGCCTCATTCGCGGTGCTCATGGCCTGCCGAACCGCTTGAAGCGCCAGGAATGCCTCGTCGTGCTTGTTGAGTATGACGTCGATCTGTCGCCGGATCTCGTCTCGGTCCACGTCGTGTCTATGGTGCCGCCACGATCGGGCGCTGGTCAAGGCGGACTTGCACGAGCGGAGTTGCACGAGCCTTTCCGTACCCCTCGCCCCGGGCGCCCACAGCGCCTCGAGGTCGCACCGACAAGGATCGAGGTCGCACCGACGAGAATCGAGGTCGCACCGACAAGGCTCGGGTCAGGGGACCAGCCGCCAGGCGGAGACAGCGAGGAACTTGTTGTCGAGGCTTCCGGTGTACGTGAGGGTGATGTTCCCGTGAAGCGAATTTGCAGTCACCAGTGTGCTCACGGTCGCGGCATCCTGTACCAGGATCTGTCCGGCAATCGACGCGTTCCCGCCGATGTCCAGCTGCTCGCGGACGACGATTAGCGCTTCGGACGCGGTGGCGGTCATGTTGCCGCCAATCGACAAATCCTGATCAGTAACAAGCAACAGTCCTGACGTGTCAGGTTGCAGATAAGGACTGCCGCTGATGTTGATGGACCCTTTGGCGATGAGAGTCATCTGGACCGGACTGAGCGCCGAGCCAGGGCTTCCGGAAATGGTCACAGCCGTTTCCGAGTAGTACGTCCCGGTCCAAGGGGTCAGGTTGCCCTGCGCCGTGACACGCCATTCGTTGCTCTCCCACCGCCAGGCGCCCAGGCACGGATTGGCGCACGGCACGGGCGAGCCGTTCCCAATCGAATACATCCCACCGGTATGCAAGGTGTAGCCGGCCTTCGAGAGATAGTCGCTGGCTCGCACATCCGGCACGGAGATGTTGGGCTCGCCTTCACCACACGTCCCCACCGTGGGCGACCCATCCGTATCGCCCGACGAGGTGCAGTCACCGGTGATCGACACCGTACCGCCTTCGAAGTCGAGGTCGGCATTCGTATGTACGGCCGGGTTGCCGACGGGAGCCGTGACCGTGATGTTCCCTTTGAACATCAGATCGTCGTTGGTCAGGATCGCCGGCAGCTCGCGCGGCGCGATCGTGGCCTCGACCGTCGCAACCGCATTCCCGCTGGCGCGGCCGACCGCCCGGACGATGATCTTCGTGTTGGCATCCAAATCCTCCTCATTGTTTTCGAGAATGGTTGTAATGTCGGTGGGGGACAGTCCGCGCTCCGGGTCGTCGTCATCGAGGACGCGCACCTCGTAACTGACGTCTACCAGGCTGCCGAGCAGCTGCGGCACGTCGTCGAGGCCAAGATCCTCGAGGCTGCCGTCGCCTTCCAGCAGGTTCGACATGGCGGCACTGGCCGAGACGAACGGCATCCCCGTATCAGGGTCGGTGGTCGTCTCCCAGTCTTGTAAGTAATCGATCGCGAGCTCCACGGCGTGGCTCAAGCCCGCTTCCGCGGCCGCCCGGGCCTGGGCGGCTGTCTGATGGTTGCGCGCGATCAGCGTCTCCGTGTTGCTGTTGATCGCGAGCGCCGCCGCCAGCCCAGACATCGTCATCAGGAGGAGGAGGACGGCGATGAGCGCCATCCCGCTTTCGCTTGCCGTTCTCCGTTCGACGTTCTGCGTTCCGGGGATCATCATCATCGCCCCCTGACCCTGACCTCTGTTTGATACGTATAGGTCGTGTAGTCGCCGGTGTACGGATTGCGCGCCCGCGATTGCGCGGTGACGCTGACCTGCACGTAGATCACCGCGCTCGCGTTCGTCGTCGCCGCGCGGTTGGTGTCGAGATACGTGAACTGGAGGTCCGTGAAGATGCCGTCCGTCACCGGAACCGGCGCGTCGTCGAGCGCGGCGTCCTCGCGCGTGATCGTCATGGCGTCCGGGTCGTGCGCGATGGTGACGTCTTCGCCGTCCTCCGCATCACAGCTGACATCGGAATCGACGAGCACGCCATTCGGCGGATTCACGTCCGCCTGCACGCGGATGTCGTCGTCGTCACCGTCGAGGTCCGGATCGAGCCGAATCGCCTGGAACGTGCCCGCGGTCGGGCACACCGTGACCGTGATGTCGTAGGGGTTGCTGCCCGCCGCCGCAATCGTCCGCGTGATCCAGTCGAGGGCGAACCGCGCCTCCTGCTGCACCGCGGCGTCGTTGAGCTCGTACGAGTAGACGCGCTGCACGCTGGTAGCCATCATGATGGCTCCGCCCACGACCGCACCGGTGATCCCAGCGGCGATCAGCATCTCGACCATCGTGAAACCGCGTTCGTCGCGCACCGCACCGTCGCACCGTCGCATCTTCGCACCCTCGAACCCCGCGAGAAGCCTCCTCACCATTGCCGAATGATCGTCGTGAGATCGATCGTGGCGCCGTATTGGTGTGCCCGGGCGTTGACAACCCGCACGGTCACGAGGCGCGTGTCGCTCACCGGTCCCGCCTCCACGCGCCAGCGCCGCGTGACGCCCGTGAGCGGCGTGTCGTAGTAGTTCGTCACGTTCTGCGTCAGGCTGTCCGGGCTCACCGGCGTAATCTGCACCGCCGGGGCGCTGCTCAGGTCGAGCTTCATCAGCTCGTCGATCTTCGCCTGCGCCTGCTGCGTGGCGATCGACGCCTCGCGGGCATCGGCGAAGGACACCGTCGTGACGGCCATCAGCTGCGCCATGCTGACCAGGCCGACCGTCACCACGAGCATCGCGATGAGCGCCTCGATCAGCGAGAAGCCGCCTTCGCCAGGCGCCTTTGCCTTACGGAGTCTGAACCTGGCCATTCGCTGTCACCGTGATCGTCTGGGTTTCCGAACCATTGCTCACGACGATCGTGACCGGCAGGCTCCCGGTCAACGGCGTGACGCGTCCTGTCGTCTCAATCTGCACATCCTCAACCGCGTCGAATACTGCCCCGGATGGCAGCAGCTGCACTGGACCATCGAGGTTGGGCAGCGTGTCGGGATCGAGGTCCGCGGGGGGATACGGATACGCCGTCGCGCTGCATCGATCGACGTCGTCGTCGATGGAGGAGACTCCCGTCACCTCGACGATCCTGAATTGATCGGTCGTCGGACAATGGAAGCGAACGCGCATCTTCGTGTTTCTCGAGACCGCCGTGTACCGGGCCGATCGCACGGCGCTCGTCACCGTCTGCGCCGCGGTGTTGAGCGCGTAGAGGCGAATGCCCGTCGCGACCGCCGGCACCACCATCCCCGCGACGATCGCGATGACGGCCACCGCCACGAGCGCCTCGATGAGCGTGAAGCCGGCGTCGCGAGGAGGCGTCACCGAAAATCCTCTCAACTGCCCCGAGCGTCACCGCGCCCGCAGGCAAACCCTAAATCCCGTGTTTCGAGTGAGTTGACGAACCGAGCGGCGTTCGCCTGAACCGACTGATCAGTATAAACGACCGATGTGCGGTTCCCACAGGTCCCTCAGTCCCTAATCGTCACGGACCGCATCGTCCGCAGCGCCGGCCGGATTCCAGCCTTGTTACCAGACGTAACGATTTGAGACGCGGGGCGGGCACGAGCCAGGGGCTCCCGGTCATGGCGCCTCCTTGTATCCACCTGAAAACACAGGATCTTGCGGCCAACTCGTCGAGATGTCTCTACAAATGGCAGAGCCGTTGCTGCCTCGCGGCCACGAGCACTCAACGCATGGTCAGACACTTCCCCACTGGGATATCGAGAGCGGAGTCCGCGGCCGGGCTTGGCCGCCAGGTCGGGTCGCCATGCGACCCGACTAGCCAGCACTGCCTTGACGGTCCGCGTTCGCGGACCGTCGTTGGCGCAGGCGGGTTCACCCTTGTCGACATGATGATGACGCTCGTCGTGTTCGCCATCATGGCGGGCGCGGCGGTCCCGCAGTTCATGGACATGACGGGGGGCCTGCGGCTCCGCCAGGGGCTCCGCGAGGTCGAGCGGGAGCTGCAGACGGCGCGCCTCAAGGCCGTCACGGCGAATCGGCCGATTCGAGTCCGCTTCAACTGTCCGACCACGGGGCAGTACCGGATGGTCGAGCTGATCGGGACGCCGAGCGCTCCGAATGTCGAGGACGACGACGACGATCTCGGTCGCTGCCAGACGTCAGGTTATCCCTATCCCGCGGCCGACATGAACAGGCTGACGCTGCCGAATCACGACGGCCCGGTGCGGCAGCTGCACTCGAGCCTCGCGTTCAGCGAGACGGCGTCCAAGGCGCTGGAGTTCTGGCCCGACGGCAG
>JACQTK010000164.1 GCA_016210845.1 Acidobacteriota bacterium
GGTTCGCGCGCACGCGGACGCGACCGACCGGACGATCAGCGCCATCGTCAGTCGCGCCATCGTCGCGCAGCTGGCGCGGAGCGGAGGGCGTGGCTGACCACGCGGCGCCGCGGCCGCTCGCGCTGCGATTTGAGTATCGCTACACGACGAAACCGGCGGCGACATCTGGCTGCTGGACCTCCAGCGACGCACCACGCAGCGGTTTACGTTCGACGCCTCGCAAGACAACTCGTCGCCTGTGTGGTCTCCCGACGGCAGCCGGATCGCCTTTGCCTCGCGGCGGGCCGGCAAGTGGGGCCTGTATCAGAAGCCTTCCGGCGGTGTCGGACAGGAAGCGTTGCTCTTCGAGTCGAGCACGCCAAAGGCGCCTCGCCAGTATGCCCCTGACGGAAAGTCGCTCCTGTTCGAGGATGTCGGTCCGAACACTCGGAACGACCTGTGGCTGTTGCCGCTCGGGGGAGAAAGGAAGCCAATCGGCGTGCTGAACTCGGCGTTTCGCGAGGGCTACGGTCAGATCTCGCCGGACGGTCAAGTAGCCGGAGAGCGGATGCTGCTCTGTGTACTGACGCCGTGGATGCGTACGCGATGCCGCCGGTGGTATCATCTGATCATCACTCGTGGCTCACATGATACCCAGGAGGCCTCGTGGAGATTGTCGAACGCGTCGCAGAAATGCTTGGCGGACCGAGCGTCCTGCGCAGCACCGTTCGTACCTGGAATGACCTCGATCGGGTTGTTCAGGTTGGCCTTCCAAAACGGTCGCTACAGCTCGTCGCGCGTCATGTCGTCGAGCCAGGTGGATCGGTGACCGCGTTCGTCTACAGCATCGTGCCCCCGGCGACGTTCAAGCGCCGCTCGAGGCTGTCCGTCGCGGAGAGTGAACGAACCGAACGTCTGGCGCGCGTGATTGCGCTCGCCGAACCTCTTTGGGATGACCCGCATGAGGCCCGTGCGTTTCTGAATCGACCGCATCCGCTGCTGGAGGGCGAAACGCCATTGAACGTGGCGCGCACCGAGCTTGGCGCGCGGCGAGTGGAGCGGCTGCTCCACGATGTCGAGCACGGCCTCCCACTTTGAGGTGGACGCCTACCGGATTGGCTCGCCGGCACATCCGCTCCTCGACGGCGCCGGTGCCGCGGCCGCCGAGGACGCGCGGTGGAACGGCAGAGGTCGGCACGTCATCTACGCTGCCGAACACTACGCGACGGCGCTGCTCGAAAAAGCCGCGCAGCTGAATAGCCTCAGAATCCCACGCACGCTCGTCTACGTGCGCATCAATGCGCCCCCGGATGTCAGCATCGAAGAAGTGCGGATCGGGGATCTGCCGGGATGGGACTCCGACGAGAAAGCCGTGAGTCAGGCCTTCGGCGATCGCTGGTACGACGAGCAACGATCGCTCATCTTGTTGGTCCCGTCACTCGCTGCGCCGGGCCTGGAACGCAACGTCCTCATCAACCAGCGACATCCTGAGTTCGGGCGTGTGACGACGTCGGATGCCGAGCCAGTCCGATGTCACCCGAAGTTGGTGGCCTGAACAAAACCTCCCGAACCCAGTGCACCCCGTGAACCTGCTGAACCAGGTTCAGAGGTGTATAATCGTTCGACTCTTTAACCGCGGCCCTGTGAGACCGCGAAGAGGTGCCCACATGGCCGTCGTCATGGATGCGGACCGGATCGCCCGCACCCTCACCCGCATCGCCCACGAAATCGTCGAGCGCAACAAAGGCGTGGAGGGCCTCGCGCTGGTCGGCGTCCGCACGCGCGGCGTCCACCTGGCGCGGCGCCTGGCGCGGAGCCTGCGCGAGATCACCGGCGACGAGGTGCCGACCGGCGCGCTCGACATCACGCTCTACCGCGACGACCTGATGCGCCACGCGGTCGGCCCGCAGCCGCTCGTGCGGAGCACCGAGATCGCCTTCTCGATCGACAACCGGAAGATCCTGCTCGTGGACGACGTGCTGTACACGGGCCGGACGACGCGGGCGGCGCTCGATGCGCTGATCGACTTCGGACGGCCGCTCGCCATTCAGCTCGTGGTGCTCGTCGATCGCGGCCACCGCGAGCTGCCCATCAAGGCCGACTATGTCGGCAAGAACCTGCCGACCGCCGCTGAGGAGAGCGTGCAGGTATGCCTCCAGGAGACGGATGGGCGCGATGAAGTGATCCTGCAGCAGGGAGGTGCCGCATGAGCGCGCCGGTGACCACCCGCATCGACGACACGCCGGCCGTGACGTCGCTGCGGCGGAAGGATCTGTTGGGCATCGCGGAGCTGACGCCGGAGGAAATCGCGCTCATCCTCGACACCGCGGTGGCGATGAAGGAGATCGGCTCGCGTCCCATCAAGAAGGTGCCCGCCCTGCGCGGGAAGACCGTCGTGAACCTGTTCTTCGAGCCGAGCACGCGGACGCGCACGTCGTTCGAGATTGCCGAGAAGCGCCTGAGCGCCGACACGCTGAACATCGCCATCGCCACCTCCAGCGTGGTGAAGGGCGAGACGCTCGCCGACACGGCGCTCAACCTGGAGGCCATGCAGCCCGACATGATCGTGCTGCGCCATGCCTCGTCGGGCGCCTGCCACCTGCTCTCGCGCATCTGCCGATCGGCCATCATCAACGCGGGCGACGGGATGCACGAGCATCCCACCCAGGCGCTGCTCGACGCCTTCACGATTCGCGAACGGAAGCAGCGGCTGGCCGGCCTCAAGGTGGCCATCGTCGGCGACCTGCTGCACAGCCGCGTGCTCCGGTCCAACATCCACCTGCTCACCAAGATGGGCGCCGATGTCTGGGTCTGCGGCCCGCCGACGCTCATCCCCGCGGGAATCGGCCGCTTCGGCGTGCGGGCCACGAGCGTCGTGGACGAGGCCGTCGCCGACGCGGACGTCGTCATGCTTCTCCGGATACAACTCGAAAGGATGGAAGGCGCGTATTTCCCGTCGCTGCGCGAGTACTTCACGGTGTTCGGCATGACGGAGGCGCGGCTGCGCCGCGCCAGGCCCGACGTGATGATCATGCACCCCGGGCCGATGAACCGCGGGGTCGAGATCGCGTCGGAGGTGGCCGATGGCCCCTACTCGGTCATCCTCGACCAGGTCGCCAACGGGGTGGCGGTGCGCATGGCTGTCCTGTACCTGCTGGCGGGCGGAGCGGAGCATGAAGCGGCTGCTTAAGGGCGGACGCCTCGTCGACCCCGCACACGGCGTCGATGGCGTGCGCGACGTCCTGATCGACGGCGACCGGATTGCCCGCGTCGGCCGCGACCTCCCCGCGGACGGCGCCGCCGTCGTCGAGATTCCCGACGGGTTGGTGGTGTGCCCGGGCTTCATCGACATGCACGTGCACCTGCGCGAGCCGGGCCAGGAGCACAAGGAGACCGTGGCCACCGGTACCGCGGCGGCGGTGGCGGGCGGCTTCACGGCCGTGGCCTGCATGCCGAACACGAATCCCGTGAACGACGAGGCCAACGTGACCGCCTACATCCTGGCCAAGGCGGCAGAGGCCGGCCTGGCGCGCGTCTATCCGGTGGGAGCGGTCTCGCGCGGGTCCGAGGGCGAGCTGCTGGCCGACATCGCGGAGCTGAAGCAGGCCGGCTGCGTGGCGATCACCGACGACGGGCATCCGGTGAAGACCGCGTTGCTCCTGCGGCGCGCGCTGGAGTACGCGGGCATGTTCGACATGCCCGTGATCGAGCACTGCGAGGATCCGTCGCTCAAGGGGGATGGCGTGGCGCACGAGGGGTACCACGCGGCGATGCTGGGGCTGCGAGGCATTTCCGGGGCGTGTGAAGCGCTCGGCGTGGAGCGCGGCGTGCTGCTGGCCGAGATGACCGGCTCGCACTTCCACGTGGCGCACATGAGCGCGCGGGCGTCGCTCCGCGCGGTCCGACACGCCAAGGACGCGGGGCTGCGCGTGACCAGCGAGGTGACGCCGCACCACTTTACGCTCACCGACGAGTGGCTCGCGTCGCCGGTTCCGTACGACACCAACGTCAAGATGAACCCGCCGCTGCGCGAGGCAGCCGATCGCGACGCCATGCTCGACGGCCTGGCCGACGGCAGCATCGACGTCATCGCCACCGATCACGCCCCGCACCACTACGACGAGAAGAACGTGGAGTTCGACCGTGCGCCGTTCGGCATCGTGGGGCTCGAGACCGCCGTGCCGCTGTCGCTCGATCGGCTGGTGCACTCGGGGCTGATCCGGCTCCCGCGGCTGGTGGAGCTGCTCTCGGTCAACCCCGCCCGCATCCTGCGGGTGCCCGGAGGGTCGCTGTCGGAAGGGGCGGTGGCCGACATCACGATTCTCGCCCCGGAGCTCGGCGTCCACGTCGACGCCAGCGCGATGCGGTCCCGCTCGAAGAACACCCCGTTCGACGGCTGGGACCTGCGCGGCGGCGTGGCGGCGACGATCGTGGGCGGCCGCACGCTCTTCGTCAATCCCGCTGTGTCCCTGGCGGTATGACCCGCCGCGACGAGATTCGCGAGAAGGCGCTGAAGGACCTGCAGCAGCACGAGGTGCTGATGCTGAACGGCCACTTCGATTTCGGCAACGGGTACCACGGCCCGGTCTATCTCAATCCCCACCGGCTCTTCCGCTATCCCTCCACGATCTGGCGCTTCGCGCAGGATCTGCTCGACGTGCTCCCTGCGTCGGTGGTCGACGCCACCGAGGTCGTGGCGGGCCCCGCCACAGGGGGCGCGCTGCTGGCCCACACGGTGGCGGGCCTGCTCGACAGCCGGCGCGCCATCACACGGCCGCCCACGCTGTTCGCGCCGTTCGCGGTCGACGTCGAAGGCGGGCACACGCTCTCGCGCTTTTACCGGGAGCTGGTCACTGGCAGAAAGGTGCTGCTCGTCGACGACGTGCGGAACACGGGGCAGACGCTGGTCCGATGCGCCGACCTCGTACGGAAGGCCGGCGGCACGGTCATCGCCACGGCGGAGATCTACGATCGGCTGGAGGCCGTGGTGGACACCGGCGCGCCGAACATCGCGCTGGCGGAGTACAAGGCGCCCGAGAACTACCCCGCCGACCGCTGCCCGCTCTGCCGCGCCAACGTGCCGGTCACGACGTTCTGAGCGCGTACCGTGATGGGAACGTCGACGCCCAGGCGCTGAGACAGCTCGGACGCGTATCGCTGTGCCTCCGCATCGAACCGTTGCCGCTCCACGTCCGGCTCCGTGTCGATCCTCCCAAACCGTCGGAAGAGCGCGCGTCGCAGCGCCCGCCGCCCTTCGGCATTGACGTGCTCGCATTCCACGACGCCAATGCTGCCGAGTCCCGATCCTGTCTTCTCGACCGGCGCGCCGTCGGGGGCAGCGATCTGGAGATCGAAGGCGAGCGACTGGGACGTGACGCGATCGCGCTGCTGAACGAGCCAGCGCTCGAACGATTCCAGCGACTCCGACGTCTCGATCCAGAACTGCGCCACCGAGTACGGCATCTCCGTGAGCCGCGTGGCCACGAACGCGCGATCCAGGCAGGCGAGGAGGCTGCCGGCCCGGGGGCCGGATGGCCGGTCGAGGAACACGCGATACACGGCCTCGAACGCGGCCCCCGACGGCAGCGGCGTGCCTCGGGCCGCGTCGAACACCGTCGCCTGCAGGTCATCGTCTGTCCACGGGACGCCCTCCAGCGCCGCAGCCAGCCTGTGGAGGTATCCCTTCTGCGCGTGCGACAGCTCCGTCGCCCGCCGGGGAAGCGTCGATTGCACGCGCAGGCGATCCTCGTCGGCAAGGTAGCGATCGAGCCAGTACTGCGCGGACTGCACCCGCCTCGAGAGGCGTCGCTGCTCGATCGGCGTGAGCCCACTCCCCTTTCGCCTGGTCACCTCCGTGGTCACGTCCAGGTGCGGCATCTGCAGGAGTGTCGTGAGCAGCTGGAAGGGCGGCTCGTACCCGGGAATGGGATCGGCCTCGTTGACGAGACAGAGCTGGAAGAGCGCGCGCGACGGCTCGTCGGCCGTGGAGCCGACGACCGCGTTCCGCAGCCGATCGAACTCGTTGAACAGCTTGACCAGATGGTCCTCGTCGGGCGCGAAGTTGACCTGGCGCGACGGCGGATTCTTGAGCATGAGGAACCGCAGCACCTCCGGGGGCAGCAGGTCCGCCACCTCGCGCGCCGACGCACCGACGCCGCGCGACGAGCTCATCTTGGTGCCGCCCACGAGGAAGAACTCGTACGGAACGTTGGCGGGGGGCATGCTGCCGAAGATCGCGTCGAGGCACGCGGCCGCTACCTCTCTCGCCCCTCCCCGCGTCGAATGATCCTTGCCCGCGCCCTCCACCGTGACGCCGAAGACGTGCCACTTGGCGGTCCACTCGAGCTTCCAGGGGAGCTTGCCATTGCCGCCGAAGGGCGAGACCGAGCCCGCGTGCCCGCAGCCAGCGGCCCAGGCCACCAGATCGGGGCGGCAGCGATAGCTGACCGTGCGCCCGTCGAAGGCAAAGACTTCCGTGGTGCCGATGCGGCCGCACCGCTCGCACACGACCTGGAACGGATACCAGTCGGCGGGCCGCTCGGAGTGGCTCACCTCCTTGTAGACGCGCCGCACCGCATCGGCATGTTCCAGGATGGCGCGAATGGCCTCGTCGAACCGTCCCGAGCGGTAGACGTCGCGCACGCGGTACGTCGTGGCCCCGACGCCCAGCTCGCGAAACACGTCGAAGAACTCGCGGATGTAGTGGTCGGCCAGGTCGGTGGCGTCGGATCCGGGCGGCGGCGGCACGTTGCAGAGCGGCTGCCCGAGGAAGGGCTCGAAGAACGCGCGGTGCTCGATCGGCAGCTCGTCCAGCGGATCGTAATCGTCGACGCCGAAGGTGTAGCGAACCTGCAGACCGCGCGCGGTCAGGAAGCGGAACGCCGCGTCGTGGATGAGCACCCCGCGCAGCGCGCCGACGTGCGCGCGGCCCGAAGGCGTCTTGGAGTCGTTGACGAGCTGTGGCGACGAAGGGGAAACGCTGGCCGCCAGCGCCTTGAGCCAGTCCATATATGATTCAGCGACGGTCGCGTCTCTCCTAACTGTAGCTGAATGGCCACCCAACTGCGCATCGACCGGGCAACGCCTGAGGACGTGCCCCTCATCCTGGACCTGATCAGGGGGCTCGCCGAGTACGAGCGGCTGGCCGGCGAGGTCGTCGCGACGGAGGCGGGCCTCCGCGAGTCGCTCTTCGGTGAGCGGCCGGCTGTCGAGGCGGTGATCGCGCGGATCGGGTCGGAGGCCGTGGGCTTCGCCATCTGGTTCCAGAACTACTCGACCTTCCTGGGCCGCGCCGGACTCTACCTCGAGGATCTCTTCGTCCTGCCCCGATGGCGCGGCCGCGGCGTCGGCCGCGCGCTGCTCGCCCACCTCGCCCGGGTGGCGGTAGAGCGCGGCTACGGCCGGATGGAGTGGTCGGTGCTCGACTGGAACGAGTCCGCGATCCGCTTCTATCGCGCCCTCGGCGCCGAGCCGCTGGAGGGATGGACCGTCTACCGCCTGACGGGCGCCGCGCTCGAACGTGCCGCGCGGGTGTAAACGCTCAACTCCATGCTCGACGCGGGCTATCCGAAGGGCGCGCGACACGTTCGCGGCGATGCGGCCGTTCATGAGCGCCGCCCGCTGCGTCAACTACCTGGACAATGACGAGGGCGACGATCCGGCGGCCGCGGCGTACGGGGCGAACTACTCCAGGCTCCAGGCGCTCAACGCGAAGTACGACCCCGACAACGTGTTTCACATGAACCAGAACATCCGCCCGAAGCGGTAATTGGACCGCTATGCGGCCCGTAACGCGAATTCTGTACTCGTTGTCCCGACCGCATAGCGGTCCTAGCCGCGCGGAGCGCGGCCAGAAACGCTGGCAACCAGCCAAGGGGTTCCGGGGGATATCAAGGGGCGGAGCCCCTTGGCTGGTTGGCCAGACGCCTCTGACCAGTAGGCTTCGCGATCGGTTCTCCTTGACGGAAGCAGTCAGCGCCGATACGGTTGAGCTTCTCGGTTGAAGCTTCGAGGAGGGCAGCCATGAAGTCACTCCGAATCGCGATCCTGACCGCGGTGCTGGGTGTTCTCGTCCTGGTGATCCTGCAGTAATCCGACGACGATCAACCAGCCCGGGACGCTCGGGACCGTAAACGTCAAGGAGAAGGTGCGCATCCGCGTGGGATGGCACCAGCCTGGAAATCAGTTCATCTTCCAGATGGCTGACAACGCGCCGGTGTTCGTCGACTACACGCCGCTTCTGACGGGAGGGCCCGTCAAGGCCTCGATTTCACCCAATAAGCGTATCGAGGTGCTCAACACGGTGCCGAACTGCCTCGGGGCGCGATCGGCGGCCTACATGGACTTGCGGGTCGACAATGTCTCGACAATCGGACTGCCGTGAAAAGCGCCTGCGTGGGCATGTTCGCGGCCCCGTCTGCTTCTCTTGAGTGAAGATCGGCGACGCTGATCTGCGGGATCGTCTCGAGCGGCTGTACCGCACGTTCGATCACGCCGATTCCGCCAGCGATCCCATCCACGTTGTCCGGCGCTACGAGGCGCCGGACGATCGGGAGGTGGCCGGCTTCTGCGCGGCGGGCCTGGCGTTCGGGCGGGTGGCGAGCGTCCTCAACTCGATCGAGTCGCTGCTCGGCGTCATGGGTTCACGGCCCGCGGAATTCGTGAGGACCTTCGACCCCGCCCGCCAGGGCGCGCGGCTCGAGCCGCTGGGGCACCGATGGATTCGCGGACGCGATCTCGTGGCGCTGCTCGTGATCCTGCAGCGCATGCTGCGCGAGTCGGGATCGATCGAGCGCTTCTTTCTCGAGGGCGACGATCCATCGGCGAGCGACGTGGGGCCGGCCCTCGAGGCGTTCTCGGCGCGCGCGCTGGCCACCGACCTCCGCGCCGCGTACCCGCGGATGCCGAAGCGCCCTGGCGTCTGCTACTTTTTTCCACGCCCCTCGGCGGGGAGTGCGTGCAAGCGGCTGAACCTCTTTCTGCGATGGATGGTGCGCAAGGACGCGGTGGATCCGGGCGTCTGGACCACCGTCTCCCCGTCGCGCCTCATCATCCCGCTCGATACCCACGTGATTCGGCTGGGGCGGTGCCTGCGCCTGACCCGCTACGTCAGCCCGGGATGGAAGATGGCGGCGGAGATGACCGCGTCGCTGCGCGCCATCGATCCGCGCGACCCGGTCCGCTACGATTTCTCACTGTGCCACGTCGGCATGATGAACGCGTGCGGGTTCAACCGGGCGCAGGGCGACAGACAGTGTCCCCTGAAAGGGCTGTGCCGGCCGCGGACGCGGCGTAGGATGCGGCGAGATGCGTGACCTGTGGATCATGGTGGACGCCGCTGTCAGGTTCGTCGCGGCAATGGCCGTGGCGGCCCTGCCTCGCTGTTACTGGCGAAGCCTCGA
>JACQTK010000165.1 GCA_016210845.1 Acidobacteriota bacterium
AGGCAGTAGGCAGTAGGCAGTAGGCAGTTGACGGACGCGAGAAGCTTCGCGACGATCGCTGTCAACTGTCAACTGTCAACTGTCAACTGTCAACTGACTTCCGCATCATCGCCACCAGGCTCGTCAGCGTCGCCTTCGCGTCGCCGAACACCATCATCGTCTTCTTCAGGTAGAAGAGCTCGTTGTCCTCGCCCGCGAAGCCCGGGTTGAGGCTCCGCTTGCAGACGATGGCCGTGCGGGCCCTGTCGGCGTTGAGGATCGGCATGCCGTAGAGCGGGCTGTTCTTCTTGTAGCGCGCCGCCGGATTGACGACGTCGTTGGCGCCGATGACCAGGGCGACGTCGGTGTTCTGGAAGTCGTCGTTGATCCGGTCCATCTCGACGAGCAGATCGTAGGGCACGTTCGCCTCCGCGAGCAGGACGTTCATGTGCCCTGGCATGCGGCCAGCCACCGGATGGATCGCGTACCGCACGTTGACCCCCCGCCGCATCAGCGCGGATGCCAGCTCCTGCAGCACGTGCTGGGCCTGCGCAACGGCCAGCCCGTACCCGGGAATGATGATCACGGACTCGGCGTTCTCGAGCGTGTACGCGATGTCCTCAGGCGTGTACCGGATAACGGTCTTCTGTTCAGCCGCCGCCTCCTCCGGTGAATAGTCCGCCCCGACGCCCGCGAAGAGCACGTTGGCGAGGGAACGGTTCATCGCCTTGCACATGATGTCGGTCAGGATCAGGCCGGACGTGCCGACCAGGGTGCCGCTGATGATCAGGACGTTGTTGCTCAGCACGAATCCCGTCATGGCGCCCGCGAGCCCGGAGTAGGAGTTCATCAGGGAGATGACGACGGGCATGTCGGCGCCCCCGACGGGGATGACGCTGGTGACGCCGAGCACCGCGGCGAGGCCGATGACGGCGAGCGGGATGTACCAGAGCGAGGGCGCCGCCACGAGCATGACGCCGAGCACGAGCGCCGCCGCGAGCAGGACGGCGTTGATCTGCTTCTGCATCGGATAGAGGATCGGCGCGCTCCGCATGACGCCGTGCAGCTTCGCCGCGGCGACGAGGCTTCCGAAGAACGTCACGGTGCCGATCAGCACGCTGAGCACGATGGTCGAGACGACGACCTGGTCGACGTCGGCGGCCGAGAAGGACGTGATGGAGGCGTCGCCCGACAGCCGGAGGTACTCCGCGTACGCCACCAGCGTCGAGGCCGCGCCTCCGAAGCCGTTCAGCAGGCCCACCAGCTGCGGCATTCCGGTCATCTGCACGCGCACGGCGAGGAGCACGCCGGCGAACCCGCCGACGACGAGTCCGGCGACGATGTACCTGAAATCGAGAATCCGCTGGTCCAGCAGCGTGACGACGATGGCCAGCAGCATCCCGAAGGCCGCGTACAGATTGCCCCGCCGTGCCGTGCGCGCCGAGCTGAGCATCTTCAGCCCGAGAATGAAGCTGACGGCGGCGACGAGGTACGCGATCGCGATGGCCGGGCTCATGACGCGCCGCCGGACTTGCGGCCGCCGCCCGCCCTGAACATTCGAAGCATCCGGTCGGTCACGAGGAAGCCGCCCACCACGTTGATGGTCGCCAGGACGACGGCGATCGTGCCGAGCACGACGCTCACGCCGCCGTGGCCCTCACCGGCGGCAATCAGCGAGCCGACCAGCGTGATGCCCGAGATCGCGTTCGACCCGGACATCAGCGGCGTGTGCAGCAGCGGGGGCACCTTGCTGATGACCTCGACGCCGACGAAGGTGGCCAGCACGAACACGTAGATGGAGATGATCAGGGCGTCCGACATGTCGTCCTCATCCGCGCTCCACGAGGGCGCGCACGGCTTCGTTCACGATGGCGCCGTCGCGGGTCAGACGGGCGCCCCGCAGGATCTCCTCGTCCGAATCGATGGGCGCATCGGCTTTCGGGTACATGTGCTTGAGCAGGTTGTAGACGTTGCGCGAGTACATCTGGCTGGCGTCGATCGGCACCGAGGCCGGCAGGTTGGACGCCCCGACGATCGTCACGCCGCGATGCTCGATCGTCGCGCCGGGCCGCGTCAGCTCGCAGTTGCCGCCCGACTCCGACGCGAGGTCGACGATGACGCTGCCGGACGGCATGCGCGAGACCATCTCGGCGGTGACGAGGATCGGCGCCCGCTGCCCGAAGACCTGCGCCGTGGTGATCACGGCATGGACCTTCGGCAGCCTCGCCCCGATGGCCTCCTGTTCCTTCCTCAGGAACTCGGCCGACTGCTCCCTGGCGTACCCGCCGGCGGTCTCGACGTCCTCCTTGGGAAGCTCCATCTCCACGAACGTGGCGCCGAGGCTGCGGACCTGCTCGGCGACAGCCGGACGAGGGTCGAATGCCTCCACCTTGGCGCCGAGCCGTTTGGCCGTCGCGATTGCCTGCAGGCCGGCGACGCCCGCGCCGAGCACGAGCACCGTGGCCGGGGGGACGGTGCCAGCCGCCGTGATGAGCAGGGGAAACATCTTGCCGATCGCGCTGGCGGCGATGAGCACCGCCCGATAGCCGGCTACCGTGGCCATCGAGGAGAGGGCATCCATGCTCTGGGCGCGGCTGATCCGGGGCACGTATTCCAGCGCGTAGGCCGTCACGCCCTGTTGGGCGAGCGATCGCACGCTGGCGCCGTGCGTCGCGGGCGAGAGAAAGCCCAGATAGATCGCCCCGCGCTTCATCTTCGCGGCCTCGTCCTCCGCGGGGGGACGGACCTTGACCACGATCTCCGCCTGCTCGAACACAGCGTCCGCGTCCGACGCCAGAGTGGCGCCAGCCGCCTCGTACTGATCGTCGGCGAAGGAGGCGGCGTGGCCTGCGCCTCGCTGCACGACCACCGCGTGCGTGTCGCGGACGAGCTGCCCCGCGTGCTGCGGGATCAGCGCGACGCGCGTCTCGCCAGGGAAGGTTTCTCGCGGGACCCCGATCACAGGCATTGACGTGCCACTCCTGACGTCAGACACGCCACGCGGACCTGACAAGGTCCGCACCACTGCGCCGTAAGAACGCGTTAGAGTCTCAATTATGTCGGCCCCGATGCAAGCGATGATCGTCGACGGGCGATCGGTCGCCTTCCTGGAGGGCGGCGACGCCACGGCGTCGCGCGTGGTGGTGCTCGTCCACGCCTTTCCGGCCGGCGTGCGTCAGCTCGCGCCGCAGCTCGCAGCCTGGCCGGGCTGGCGGCTGATCGCACCCGCGCTGCCAGGCTTCGACGGCAGCGCGCGGCTCGAGACGCCGACCGTCGACGCCTACGCCCGCCACGTGCTCGCGCTGCTGGACGGCCTGCGTGTCGAGCGCGCCGTCTTCGGCGGCGTCTCGATGGGCGGGTACCTCACGTTTGCGGTGCTGCGGCAGGCGGCCGGCCGTGTGGCCGGCCTCGTCCTCGCCGATACCCGCAGCGCCGCGGACACGCCCGAGGCGCTGGCGGGCCGCCGCGCGCTGCTGCAGACGGTGGAACGATCGGGCCCCGATGGGGTCGCCGCGGAGATGGTGCCCAAGCTGCTTGGAGAGACGACGCTCGGGCGGCGTCCCGACGTGGTCGCGCACGTGAGCGAGCTGATTCGGCACCAGCCAGCCGGGGGGATCGCCGATGCCATCCACGTGCTCATGTCGCGTCCCGACTCGACGCCGCTCCTTGGCGGCATTCGTGTGCCCGCGCTGGTGGTGGTCGGCGACGAGGACCGGCTGACGCCTCCGCCGGAGATGGAGCATCTGGCGCGCGCCCTCCCCCGCTCCAGATTCGTGCGCCTGCCCGCGGCGGGCCACCTCGCCAACGTTGAGAATCCCGACGCCTTCAACGCCGCGGTCGGCGAGTTCCTGTCGCACATACAATGACACCCGAAGGTTCCAGGCCTGAGGCCTGGGGCCTACATGGATCATGGACCTCCAACTCACCGACAAGGTCGCCATCGTCACCGGCTCGAGCCGCGGCATCGGGTTGGCGTGCGCGACCGCGCTCGCTGCCGAAGGGTGTCGCGTCTGTCTCTGCGCGCGCACGGAAGCACGCCTCCTCGAAGCAGCCGATGAGGTGGCTGCGGTGGCGGGCGGCCGCGATCGCGTGCTTCCCGTGGTCGCCGACGTGAGCCAGGTCGAGGGTGCCCAGCGCGTGGTGGAGCAGACCGTCCGTGCCTTTGACGGCATCGACGTGCTCGTCAACAACGTGGGGTGGCGGGGGGGCGGCGCGCTGCTCGACACCTCCGACCAGCAGTGGCAGGACGCCATCGATCAGACACTGTTTCCGGCCATTCGCGTCTCGCGGCTGGCCGTGCCCCACATGCAGCGCCGCGGCGGCGGGGCCATCGTCATCATCGCGTCGATCTACGGACGCGAGGCGGGCGGCAGCATGACGTACAACGCGGTGAAGGCGGCCGAGATCAGCCTCGCGAAGTCGCTGGCGCAGCAGCTCGCGCCGTCCAACATCCGCGTGAACAGTGTCTCTCCCGGATCGATCCTGTTCGAGGGCGGGTCGTGGTGGCGGCGGCAGCGGGCCGATCCGGCGGGCGTCGCCGAGTTCATTCTCCGAGAGCTGCCGTTCGGCCGCTTCGGCCGGCCCGAGGAGGTCGGCAACGTCGTCGCCTTGCTCTGCTCGCCGCGCGCGAGCTGGATCAGCGGGACGTCGGTGGTTGTCGACGGGTGTCAGAGCCGGGCGTTCTGACGCGGGTCGGTGCGACCTCGCTGACGCGGGTCGGTGCGACCTCCCTGACGTTTGTCGGTGCAACCTCTCTGACGCGTGCGCTCGTCGGTGCGAACTCCGGTGTCAGCCGTCGATGCGTAGTGTTCAGCTCTAGCCGGGCAACCTGTAAGACATCCCGCTTCCGTGCGACTACCTGTCCAGATGGCCGCCTGGTTGGGCACGAGACTCGTCGAGGCAGTCGAAGACCTCCGGTCGGGCGCGCGGATCCTGACGCGATCGCCCGGTTTCGCCGCGTCGGCGGTGCTACTCATCGCGCTCGTCATCGGGGGAAACACGACGGTCTATACGATCGTTCGCGGCCTCACGAGCAATCCTGCTCCCTGCGTCGCTGGCCAGCGGCTGATCGCCCTAGGCTCCTCGGTGGCACTGGAGGTCGCGACTCGCGTTGAGACTGCTGGAGTTGTGCTGTTCAGTCCGATCGATTCTGTGCCCCTGACAGCGGATCGGCGGTGCGGATTGATGCTTCCGATCGCACAGCTGGCGAAGAACCGTTTCGACAACCGTGAAAAGGTGACACGCGTCCGTGTGCCCATGGCCGTTGTCGTCGCGATTGTGGTGATTGGAAATGTGCTGCAGATGACCGGGGCGCTCAGCGTCGCGGGCCGGTTCGGGACAGGCCTTCTGCTGCTCGCTCTGATGTTCGTGATGTACCGCTACGGAAAGGTGCGTGGCGCGGGGGCGCTGCCGGGCGATCTCGGGCCGCAGCAGTCCGCCGCGTTCTATCGCGCGCAGCTCGTGCGCCACCGCGACGCGCTCAGGACCTTCCGGTGGGAGTATGCCCTGCCATTTACTCCCGGTCTGATCATCGTCATCGGCGAACGCGCCGCCAACCCGCCCAGCTCACCGGCGCAGTACGCCGTGCTCGCGCTCCTGTTTGCCGCGCTGATCGCGGCGATCGGCTGGTTCAACAGCCGCGCGGCGCGGAAGATTCAGGCAGAGATCGACGAGATCGACCGACTCTCACGGTCGCACTGACGCCCAACGAGCATCAGTGGGCTCGCACCGACCCGCGCCAGGGAGGTCGCACCGACACACGTCAAGGAGGTCGCACCCACCAGCGTCAGTGGGGTCGCACCGACCTGAACGCCACGTAGTACACAGGCACTCCCGCCAAGACGATTGCGAACGTGATTCCGGTCCGGAGCGGATCCGCGACCAGCGCGTTCGACACCAGGTAGATCACCGCGGCGATGAAGACGGCCGGAAGCACCGGATACCCTGGCACGGTGAACGGCCGCGGCAGATCCGGTCTCAGCCGCCGCAGCCGATACAGCCCCGCGATCGCCAGCCCGTAGAACGGCCAGATCGACAGCACGAACGTATCGGCCAGCTGCTCGAACGTGCGGGTGAGCACGAAGAGCACGCCGAGCGCCGCCGCCAGCGCAATCGCCACGTGCGGCGTGCCGTAGCGTGGATGCACACGCGCCACGGTGGTGAAGAACAGCCCTTCGTCCGCCATCGCGAAGAACACGCGCGGGGCTACCAGCATCGTCGCCGTGAGCGCGCCGTAGGTCGAGATGGCGACGACCACCGACACGAAGGCCACCCCCAGCTGGCCGAACACCGCCTGCATGGTCTCGGCGGCGATCAATGGAGAGGCAGCGACGGACTCGACCGGGCTGACGTACAGATAGGCGGCGTTCGCTGCCAGATAGATGCCGATGATCGCCAGGGTGCCCATGATGATGGCGCTCGGCAGCGTGCGATGGGGATCGCTGACCTCGCCCGCGGCAAACGAGAGATCGGCGAAGCCGTCGTAGGCCCAGAGCACCGAGACGAGCGCCAGGCCGAACAGGCCCGCGCTGACGGGGCCGCCCGCGGTGGTGAGATTCGTCATCGACGCGCCCGCTCCGCCACCGAGCGCGAACGCGGCGAGCACCATGAGCAGGAGCGCGCCGAACTTCGCCACCGTGGACGCTCCAGCCACGGCCGCGCCAAGCTGCACGCCGCGAATATTGATGAAGGCGGCGACGACAATCGCTCCGGCCGCCACGACGTCGGTGGTCCGCCCGTACGCCGAAGGGTCGTACCCGAGAGACCGCAACAGGTACTCGCTGAAGACCGTCGCGATGGCTCCCGAGGCCGACGCCCTGATCAGCACCAGCTCGGACCAGCCGAAGAGGAACCCCGCCAGACGTCCCCAGCCCTCACGAAGGAAGACGTACCAGCCGCCGGTCCGCGGCAGCGACGCCGCCAGCTCCGCCACGGAGAGCGCGCCGCACAGCGAGATCGCTCCTCCAACGAGCCAGACCGCGAGCATCAGCGCGGGATCGGGCACGCGCGTCGCAATGGCCGACGGGGTCCTGAAGATGCCCGACCCGATGGTCACGCCGATGACGATGCCGACGGAGCTCCAGAGACCGAGCCGCCGGACCAGAGCGGGGTGAGCCACCTCGGGGAGCATTGGCACGGGCGATCCTACATGAACCCCGCACCGACCCCGATCGCGGTCGCACCGACGAGAATCTGAGTCGCACCGACGAGAAATTGGGGTCGCACCGACCAGGATGGGGGTCGCACCGACAGGCGAGACGGTAAAGATCCCGCCTTCGGCGGCGTATGTACTGCCGTCGCCTTACGGCGATTGGGAGGGGAATCAATCATGCACAGAAAGCTTGGCGTTCTGGCTCTGGCGCTGATGCTGCCGTCGACGGCGGCCGCGCAGGATGCCCGGACGATCATCAGCAGCGCGTCGAGGGCGATGGGGGCAGACACGGTCAATTCCATCACCTATTACGGCGTGGCCGCCAACTTCAACCTCGGGCAGAACAGCAACTCGAGCAACCCGTGGCCGCGCCAGAACCTGAACGACTACCGCCGGTCGATCGACTTCGCGCAGCCCGCGCTGCGGAGCACGGCCGTGACCTTCGCGGCGCCCGTGCAAGGCGGACCGGCCGCACAGGGGCAGTTCCAGCAGAACATCGGTCCGATGCAGACAGCCTGGGGCCAGCAGCTCGAGATCTGGGTCACCCCCTGGGGCTTCCTCAGGGGCGCGGCGGCCGGCAACGCCACCGCGCGGACGACGGGCAGCGGCAACGCGCGCCAGCACGTCGTCACCTGGACGCCGCCCAATGTGAAGTCACCGAGCGGCCAGTCTTACCGCGTCGTTGGCTACATCAACGCGCAGACGAATCTGGTCGACCGCGTGGAGACGTGGCTCGAGCATCCGATCTTCGGCGACATGCTGGTGGAGTCGCGCTACAGCGGCTACCGGGATCTCAATGGCGTGAAATTCCCCGGCGAGATCCTTCAGCTGCGGGCCGGCTGGCCCGCGCACCAGGCGTGGATTCAAGGCGCCGTCGTGAATCCTCCCAACATTCAGGCGCTGCTGACGCCGCCCCCGCCGCCTGCGGGTCGAGGCGGCGGTCCGGGCGGTCCTGGCGGAGGTGGAGGCGGCCAGGCGCCGCAGGTCGCGTCCGAGAAGCTGGCTGAAGGCGTGTACCGGATCACGGGCGGCTACGTGGCACTGGCCGTCGAGTTCAGCGACCACATCTGGATCTTCGAAGCTGGCCCGCAGAACGAGGCACGGTCACAGGCGATCCTCGCCGAGGCCCGCCGCGTGATCCCCAACAAGCCCGTGCGCTACGGCGTGCTGTCGCACCACCATGCCGACCACACGAGCGGCGTGGGCAACCTGGTGGCCGAAGGCATCACGATCGTGACGCATGAGATGAACAAGGCGTACTTCGAGCGCGCGCTGAGCGCGCCGCGCACGCTGCTGGGCGACGCGATGGCCAAGTCCGGCAGAAAGCCGATCATCGAGGGCGTGGGCGACATGCGGGTGTTCGAAGATGCCACGCGCCGAGTGGAGCTGCATCACATCACGGGGCTGCCGCATGCCGACGGCCTGCTCGTGGCATACCTGCCGAGGGAGCGCATCGTTGCGTACGCCGACATGTTCAACGCGCCCGCGCCGAACGCACCGCCGCCGACCGAGCCGAACCTCGCCCACGTCGTCATGGTGGACAACCTGGAGCGGCTCAAGCTGGATTACGACACGGTGATCTCGGTGCACGCACCGAATCCGGACCGGCCGCTGCGACGGGCCGACGTCTACGCCACGATTCCAGGCCGCACAGCGCCAGGCAGCAACTAGCGAACGGCGGTGGGGCGACGCGCGCGTCGCCCCCACCGATTTCCCGCCCCTCGCGCATTCGTCCCCAGGCGATGGGGCTTTTCCACCAGCAGCCAGGAGGGCGGGCCCTGACGGCCCGCCTTCTCCCATGGCGGCGCGGCGTACAGCCGCCCCCTACCTGTGATGACCCTACCTCGGCCGCATCCACTCCTCGGTACATCTCGTGCTCTGGGTCTGTCTGGCGGATGTTGAGGTCCGCCTGTAAGGAGGCATCGTGGCGGTTGCAGCAGCGAAGTGGGGAATCTGGGCAGCGGTGGCGGGCGCGGTGGCCGCCTACGCGCTGACGCGGCGACCGGCAACGCCGCGGTCGAGCGTCAAAGGGACGGGCGTGATCGCCGACCGCGACTCCGACACACGACAACGGCTTGGCGGCCCGCGCGGCATTCACGTCGAGGAAGAGGTCGTTGTCGCCCGGCCGGTGGCACAGGTCTACCGTTTCTGGCGAAATCTCGAGAACCTGTCCAGCTTCATGACGCATCTGGAATCGGTAGCAGAGCGTGAGGCGGGCATCTCCCATTGGGTGGCCAATGGTCCGGCCGGCATGCCGGTCGACTGGGACGCGCGGATCATCAACGACGTCGACAACAAGGTCATCGGCTGGCAGTCGCTGGTCGGATCGACCATCTCGACCGCAGGCTCCGTGAACTTCGACGAGACCGACGGCGGCACCCGGGTGACCGTGCACTTCCAATACGACCCGCCGGCGGGCAAGCTTGGCGCCGCAGTGGCCAAGCTCTTCGGCGAGGACCCGACGCGGCAGGTGCGCGAAGACCTGCAGCGGTTCAAGCAGATCATGGAGACGGGACGCGTAGTAGGCAGTAGGCAGTAGGCAGTAGG
>JACQTK010000151.1 GCA_016210845.1 Acidobacteriota bacterium
CGCGTCTCGAGACGCCGGCCCGCCGCGTCCTCGACGTAGTCGATCGCCCCCGTCCAGGAGTGGCGCCGGACCACTCGATTGCGCGCGGGCCTGGGGCTGAACCGGGCCTGGGCGAACGTCCCGCCGATGCCGTATGCCGTGTTGGCGCCGGTGCCGGCCTGCGCCACCGAGCGGTTCGTGACCATCAGCCCCACGCTGCTGCGCCGCAGGACATCCCGCTTGAGCCGCACCACCGAGAACGTCGTCGGGCGCGCGCGTGACGCGGCCTCTTCCTCCGTCCTGATGCCGAGGACGCCCACGCTGAATCGGCCCACGCGGCCGGTGAGCCGCCCGCCTCCCTCGATCGGCACGACCGTGCCCTGGTTCAGCCCGATGCGCCGGCTGTAGAAGAGCACCGGGGCGTCGCCGCCCGCCCGCGTGGCCACGCCGCCGAACGAGAAGGTGCCCTGGTTCTCGAGGAAGAACTCGCGCTTCTCCGGGAAGAAGAGGCTGAACCGCGTGAGGTTGATCTGCTGCTCGTCGGCTTCGACCTGGGCGAAGTCGGTGTTGTAGGTGAAGTCCGCGGTGAGGTTCTGCGTCAGGCCGTACTTGACGTCGAGCCCGACGTCGCCGTCCACATCGTTGGCCACCGCCGGCCTCACGGTCGTGTCGCTGCGGAGGCTCGACACGATGTAGGGCTTGAGCTCGAGGTTCTTGGAGCCCGGAGGCGCTTCCAGGCCCACGAGCGTTGCCGCCAGCGACGCCTGGAAGATGCCGCGCGTGCCGAAGGAGTTGGGAATCGGCGTCACGAAGGACCACTCGTTCTTCCAGAGATTGCGGCGGCGCAGGTTGATCCCCCAGATCTGCGCGCGCCCGGGCTGATAGCGGAGCGACTTGAACGGCACCGCCGTCTCGAGCGTCCACCCGCCCTCGAACCGCCCCACCGCGAGATCCCACACCGGGTTCCAGTCGGTGTTGATCTGCCGCTCGTTGGTGACCTGGCCGTCGAGGCGGCCGCCGACCGGGTTGACGTCGAACGACACCACGTTGCGCCGGTCGTAGAACGTGTCGAAGGCGAACGCGAAGTTGTCGTTCCCCTGGAAGATCGTCGTGTTGTCGCGGCGCATCTCGTTGGCGATCACCCGATCCGGCTCGCTCTCCCAGCAGCGTGCCACGACGTACACGTTGTCGGCGTCGTAGAAGACCCAGACCTCGGTCTTCTCTGTCGCGGGCGCGCCTTCGTTCGGCTCCTGCTGGACGAAATCGGAGATCGCGGGCACGCTGGAATAGACCGCCTCCTCGAGCCGTCCATCGACGGCCAGGGGCCGGTCCAGGCGCACGGCCCGGATGGTGGCGCGGCCGGTGGCGTCGCGGTTGATGACGGCCGGAGCGGCAGGCGCGGGAGGTCCGTCGAACGAGAACGGCAGGGCCGCTGGGCCCGCGACGGGCGACTGGCCGGCCGCGTGCGCATGGCACGCGCCGGATCGCGCACGCTGAAGCGTGCGCTCTACAGGACCCGGTTACCTGTAGAGCGGCGGCTTTAGCCGCCGCGATCAGGTGTTCAGCCGCCTGCCGTGTGCGTCGAACAGATGTACGCGATCGGCGGGCAGCATCAGCGTGACGCTCGCGCCCATGGCAGGCGGAGCACTGCCCGCCACGATGGCCAGCATCGGCGGCGCATCCGGCGCATCGAGGCGCAGGTGCAGCACGTGGTCGGGTCCGCGCGGTTCCACCAGATCCACCGTCGCGCGCAGCGTGCCGCCCTGGTCGAGCGCCACGTCCTGCGGCCTGATGCCCGCCAGCGCGCCAGCGGGGGCGGCGACGCCCACGAGCGCGGCGGGGATCAGGTTCATCGCCGGCGTCCCGATGAAGCGCGCGACGAACGTGTTGGCCGGCCGGGCGTACGTCTCGAGCGGCGGCGCCACCTGCTCGATCGCGCCGTCGCGCAGCACGGCCACGCGGTCTCCGAGCGTCATCGCTTCCTCCTGATCGTGCGTCACGTACACGACCGTCGTGCCGAGCGCGCGGCGCAACCGGCGCAGCTCGGCGCGCGCCTGGGCGCGGAGCCCCGGATCGAGGTTCGACAGCGGCTCGTCCAGCAGGAAGGCCTTCGGACTGCTATACGGCTCCGAATGAGAATCTTGTACCCGTTGTGCGGAGCCGTATAGCGGTCCTAGGCGCGCGGAGCGCGCGAAGAAGATAC
>JACQTK010000155.1 GCA_016210845.1 Acidobacteriota bacterium
ATGCTGACGCACGCGGCGATCGCGGCGCGGGAATACGGGATTGCCGCGGTGGTGGGGACGTGGAACGCCACCAACTCGATTCGCAACGGCGACATCATCCGCGTGGACGGCGACGCGGGCGTGGTCGAGGTCGTCAAGCGGGCTTCCGCCGGCGCGGCGGCCGTGTGAGGGCGCATGGAAGTCAAGTGGTGCGGGTTCGACTTCGGGCAGTGCATCATGGAGCCCGGAGGTCTGCGCAACCCACGGTTGTTCGCCGAGCTCTACAAGGAACTGGGGCGGCCTGAGCTCGTTCCCGACAAGATACGGAAGTATCGGCGGCTCAAGGAGAAGTACGGGAGCTACGGCGGCGTCAAGGAAGGGCATCGGGACGAGATCCACAGCTACGTGCTGGACAACGACCCCGAGGCCGTCGAGCTGTTCAGCAGGAAGGAGCAGGAGCTGCTCGACCTGGGCGAAGGGCTGACCGACGCGCTCGACTACCTGCAGGCGCAAGGGATCGAGCTGCAGGTCGTCTCCGAGATGAAGAAGACGCTGGGCCCGGTGGGCACCGACATCGTCTCGAGATTCCTGAAGGGGAAGGGGCTCGTCAAGTACTTCAGAGAGCTGGTGACGCCCCAGGGCAAGATCGACCTCGTCCACGACACGGTTGATCTGCGCTACAAGGGCTACACGAAGGAGGAAGGCACGATCTACGACGTGCTGGCCCAGGAGCTGGGCGAGCGCGGGATCGCGCCTCACGAGGCCGTGATGGTGGGCGACAAGCCCTCCACCGATATCGACCCCGCGCACCAGCGGGGCTTCAAGACGGTGAAGTACACCGGCTTCGTCGACCTCGGCCCGTCGAAGGCCGACGTCACCATCCAGTCGTTCGGCGAGCTGAAGACGCTCTTGAAGAAGAAGGCATGAGTGCCGTGAGCCAGCCGAAAGCACTGACGATCGTCATCGAGTTCGAGGGGGGCGCCAGGCGTGAGGCGGCCCTCGAGACCCTCCCGGAGACGCTGCAGCTGGAGCTGTTGCGGCAGCCGTTCGCGTCCAGCCCGAGCCCGCATCCAGAGCAGGAGAAGTTCCTGCTGCTCGAATGGGATGACGGCTGGAAGGAAGTGTTCGAGCTCGACGGGGCCTGCACGGGCGTGAAGCGTTATACGGTGATCAGCCGTCCGGAGGACGTGGGGCGCCTCGCGATCGATCGCGGCGATGGGTATCCGGAGCTGATCGAGGTCGTCAGGAAGCCCCTGAACGTGAGCAGGGTGACCCTCCTGGTCGATTCCGTGGACACGGTCCGCCCGACACGCGATCGATCGACCAGGGAAGGCAAGAAAACCGATCACTTCTACAAGCTCGCGAAGGAAGGCGACGCACGTGCCGACCTCGTCGGGGCCTTCAAGAACGCCGCCTCGGCCGAAGGGCTGGACCTCGGCGCGCTCAGGTCCGGAGATCCGGCCCGGTCGCGTGAGCAGTACGAGCGGATCCGGCGGCGGATGGGGATCCGGGCCGGTCAGCGCCAGCAGGACGTCTGGGACTTCATGGCCTATCTGGCCAGCGCCAGCGTCGAGGTGGCGTAGGTCACCAATCCTCTTTCTCGAATCGAATCCGGTTGGCGTCGGCGATGTGCTTGATGTCCTCCATCAAGGACGGATTGCCGCACGTCAGGATCACGGTGCTCGACGGATTGAGCCGCTTCTGCAGCTCGGTTCTGGAGGCGTGCCCTGGCAGCGCGGGCGCCGTGACGCGCTCGAGCGCGCGCGTGGCCTGACCGGAATCGCCGCCCCCCGCCAGAACCGCCTGCAGCTCTTCCTCCTCCTTCATCGGCATGCCGAGCAGGTGGCGCAGCACGTTGTTCGCCCGCCCGCGCCCGAGGCTGGAGTCTTCGAAGTCTCGCGGCGTCGGCCGGCTCACAGTGGGGAGATAGACGAAGTCGAAGCGCTGCGCGGCCTCGATGGCCAGCAGCTCCTGATGGTACGCCAGCTCTTCGGTGGTCCGATTGGTGTGGACCAGGGTGTACCGGACGCCGTTTGCGCCACGTCCGTTCGCAGCCTCGAAGTGCAGCTGCTTGATCATCGAGACGAACGGCGCCAGACCCGTCCCCGTGCCGACCAGCACGACGCTCGTGCAGTCCCTGGCGGTCTTCGCGAGCGTGAAGTTCCCCGTGATGCGGTTCACGTAGGTCACGTCGGCATCGGCAGGCGGGTCGATCTCCATGAGCGAGCTGCTCAGGCGTCCGGGGGTGCCGTCATCGCCCTTCTCCAGGACGATGTAGAACTCCAGGTGGCCCTCCTGCCGGCTCTCGTAGGGCGCCGACGCGATGGAGTAGGAGTGCGTGACCGGACCGGTCTTCGGCTGGCCCGAGGCGTCGAGGTCGGGGACGTAGCGAACGCGCCCGTCCGGATCCACCACCTTCCTGGTGAGCCGGCAGTCGTTGCGGCGCAGCGCGATGTACTGGCCGGCCTCGTAGGCGGGGAACGCGCCGCCGTCCTCGGGCGCCAGGCAGAACGTGGCGAGAATCGGGGACAGCTTGTGCCGGCGAACGACCGTTCCGACCTTCAGGTCAGCCATGCATCTCCTTTGTTATTTGCGATTCGTGATTTGCGATTATTGCGTTGTTCACGTTGATGTAGCGCGCAGGCTTTAGCCTGCGCGCGGGATCGCCACGCGGGGGCTGAAGCCCCCGCGCTACACCAATGGGAAAATTGCGCTAGCGATTCGTGATTCCATCTCATCAATGATAAATCGCAATGACATCCCCAATCACGAATCACAAATCACGAATTCCCAATTACCGAAACAGATCGCGGCGCGCGCCCGCGGAAATCGCGACCAGCGCGGGATGGCGCAGCTTGCGCTCGCCGGAGATGGCGTAGAACCTCGCGCGCACCGAATCGAGCTGCCCGAGGCGGACGACGTTGTGCTGCCGGATCACGTCGTGCGCGATGGCGGCCGGCGCCGGAAAGAGGCCCCAACCCGCCTGGCCGAATGCCTTGAGCAGCGTGCTGTCATCGAATTCGCCCAGGACGTTGGGGCGGATCTGCTCGGCGTGGAACCAGTCGTCCAGCGAGTGCCGGAGCGCCGACGTGTCGGTGGGCATCAGCAGCGGCGCGCCGTCGAGCGAACGGGGAAACCCCTTGCGGTAGCGCCGCGCCAGCGCCTCGGTGCCGAACAACGTGACGCCGCACTCGCCGAGCAGGTGGCTGAAGGCGCGGATCTTGACCGTGGGCGGCACCGGCGTGTCGGCGACCACGACGTCGAGGTTGTGGACGGCCAGCTCGGCGAGCAGCCGCTCCGGCCGGCCTTCGCGGCAGACGAGCCGCACCGGCTCGGGCAGCGTCATCGCGGGCTCCAGCAGCCGAGAGACGACCAGCTTGGGGACGAAATTGGCGATCCCCACCATCAACCGCACGGGCCTGTTGTTGGCCGGCCGCCCCTTCAGCGTGGCCTGCAGCTCGCGTCCCAGGGAGAAAATCTCGTCCGCGTAGCGGTAGATCGTCTGCCCCATCTCCGTGAGGACGAGATGGCGGCCCGAGCGGACGAAGAGCTTTTCGTTGAGCGAGCTCTCGAGCGTGCGCAGCTGGCCGCTGATCGTGGGCTGTGCGAGCCCGAGCTGCTTGCTGGCCCGCGCGACCGTGCCCTCGCGGGCGACCATCCAGAAGTACAGCAGGTGATGATAGTTCAGCCATTCCATCGCGACCGTAGTGTTACTCTGGTTTTCCGATACGTCAACGTGAAACATTCCTTTTTCGGTTGAGCCAGTCCAGGCCGAGTCGCGGCGAAATAGCCCAAGATTCCCGGATGTCCGCCCATGCCGGGGCTGCCGGCAGTATGGTTGTTTTTCCGATAGAACACTTCGAAACATTCTATTTGCAGATGCCGAGAGAACTGGGGTACCGTACGGAAGTTTTGCGCGGGAGACCGCGCCCCCTCAGATCAACCTCGAGATTGTTTGACAAGAAGGGAATCTATGGCACAGCGAACCGTCGACGTTCACAATCACCTGTATCCCAAGGACTACCTGGCCTTCCTGGCGGGGCGGAAGGGCCAGCGCGTGCGGGCCGAGCAGACGGGCCCGAACAGCTACCTCCTGTGGGACGGCGACGTCATCGTCGCGCACATTGACCGTGCAGGGCACTATGACCCGGCGGTGCGCATTGCGGATCTGGACAAGGCGGGCCTGGATACGCAGGTCATCAGCAAGACGATCCCTGATCCCTCCGCCCTCTCCCGGGACGAGGGCGTCTACTGGGCGAAGAAGATCAACGACCACTTCGCGGAAGTCGTCCGCGATTACCCGGGCCGCTTCTACGCCATGGCGTGCCTCCCGTACCAGGATCCGGATGAAGCCTGCAAGGAGCTGGAGCGCTGTATCAAGGACCTCAAGGTCAAGGGCATCCAGATGTTCTCCAACTGCAACGGCGACGTGATGTTCGACCCGAAGTTCGACGGCATCTTCAAGCTGGCCAGCGACAACAACCTGCCGCTCCTCATCCATCCGGCGGTGCCGCTGACGGCCGAGGCGATGAAGAAGAGCCGCATCCCGTTCCAGCTCTACGGCTACACGGTCGACACCAGCCTCTGCGTCATCGGGCTCATCTTCAACGGCGTGTTCGAGCGCCACAAGAACCTCAAGGCGGTGCACGCGCACCTCGGCGGCATCGTGCCGTACCTGGTTCGCCGGCTGAAGGACTCCTGGAAGGGCTACGCGAAGGAGTGGGGCCTGTCGCTCGACGAGCACCCTGAGGTCACCTACCGCACGCGCGTCTATCCGGATACGACGTCGTTCTACCTGCCGGCGATGAAGGCGTGCCTGGAGTGGGTGGGGGTGAACCAGATGGTCGTCGGGACCGACTACGCCCACCGCGTGGGTGACCCGGAAGGCGCCATCAAGGCCGTGAAGGATCTCGGCCAGCAGGCCGGCCTCTCACAGGACCAGATCGATCGGATCCTGGGCAAGAACGCCGAGGTGCTCTACAACTTGCCGCCGATGCCGGCCAACGTCAAGGCGCCGGCGAACAACAACGTCGCCGTCGCCACCACCGTCTAGCCACCCAGCTAGCCCTCATGGAGGACCAATGAAGACCGTACTCTTCTGGGTCATGCGGCATGGGCAGCGAAACGGGGACAAGGACGAGCTCACCGAGCAGGGCTTCGAGCAGGTGCGGGCGTCGGCGAAGCACAACCTGAGCAGCCTCACGTTCGACGCGGCGTTCTTCAGCGGCATGCACCGCGTCCGCCAGACGGCGGAGACGGTGCTGACCACGCTGGGCCAGAGCGTGCCGCTCGTGGCCGACCAGGGCTTCGGCTTCGGGTGGGCCGCCGACGAGAAGCGCTGGCCGTTCAAGGAGGCGACCAGGCGCGTCGAGGAGGCCAAGGCGGGCGGCGCCCAGGAGACGGCGGACCTCTGGCTGGAGCAATGGCCGCCTGCGCTGATGGTGCGGGGGCGCCTGCTGGCTACGCTGCTGCTGCGCGCGCAGATGCTGGCCGACGCCAGCCAGCGCGACACGATTCGCGTGCTCGTCGGCTCGCATTCCCCGACGTCGGAGCTGGCGGCACTCGACCCGAAGACCACCCTCCGCCTGCGCGAGACCGACATCATGCACTACGCCGTGGAGGTCGGCGGCGAGGGGCCGAAGCTCGTCACGTCCGAGGTCGTTCGCGCGCCCTATTAGTAGGCAGTAGGCAGTAGGCAGTCGGCAGTGGCCAGGGGTTGCGCTGGCCGCTGCGACTGTGACGGTCTGCGCACCACTGCCTACTGCCTACTGCCTACTGCCTACTGCCTACTAATAGGGCGCTCGAATGACCTCGGACGTGACGAGCTTCGGCCCCTCGCCGCCGACCTCCACGGCGTCGTGCATGATGTCGGTC
>JACQTK010000161.1 GCA_016210845.1 Acidobacteriota bacterium
AACCTGGTGCACCTCGGCGAGCGCGAGTGCTCGATCCAGCGCCGCCACCAGAAGCTCATCGAGGAGTCGCCGTCGCCCGCGCTCACCGACAAGGTGCGCCGCAAGATGGGGAGCCTGGTCGCCGACGCGGCCAAGGCCGTGCAGTATACGAACGCGGGCACCTTCGAGTTCCTGATGGACGAGGAAGGGAAGTTCTACTTCATGGAGGTGAACACGCGCCTCCAGGTCGAGCACCCCGTCACCGAGATGGTCACGGGGATCGACATCGTCAAGGAGCAGATCCGGATCGCCGCCGGCGAGCGCCTGTCGTTCAAGCAGAGCGAGGTCACCTTCACCGGCCACGCGATCGAGTGCCGCATCAACGCGGAGGATCCGGAGACGTTCTCTCCCTCGCCTGGCGTGATTCATGCGTTCAGCGTGCCCGGCGGGCCCGGCGTGCGCGTCGACACGTTCGCGCACGCCGAGTGCACCGTGTCGCCCTACTATGATTCGCTGATCGCCAAGATCATCGCGCACGGGCGCGACCGGCAGGAGGCGATCGCCCGGATGCGCCGCACGCTCGAGATGACCGTCGTCGAAGGGATCAAGACGACGGTGCCGATGCATCTGAAGATTCTGGCCGAGGCCGACTTCACGGCCGGCCGCCTGGGTACGGGCTTCATGGATCGATTCGCGCCGAAGACGAAGCCAGGGAGTCTGGCGGAAGCCGTCTGAAGGGCCGACCTGAAGGTCGGCCCCTACATCGTGTTCCCTCCACTCCACGCCATCCTCGACGTCGAGGCGGCCGCCGCGGCCGGATGGGAGGCCGCCGATCTCGCGAACGCCTTCCTCGACGGCGGGGCCACGTTCATCCAGGTCCGGGCCAAGCAGCTGCCATCGGGCGCGTTTCTCGAACTGTGCGATCGGGTGGTCCGCGCGGCCGCGCCGTACGGGGCGATTGTCATCGTCAACGATCGCGTCGATCTGGCGCTGATGAGCGGGGCGGCGGGTGCCCACGTCGGCCAGGACGATCTTGCCCCGTCGGCCGCACGCCGACTGCTGGGGGCTGGCGCGGTGCTGGGATACTCCACACACACACGGGCGCAGGTGGACGCGGCGCTGGCCGAGCCGGTGACGTACATCGCGGTGGGGCCCGTGTACGGCACGCGGACGAAGGCCACGGGCTACGAGGCTGTAGGACTCGATCTCGTCGCCGACGCGGCCGTCCGCTCGGGTGGCCGGCCCATCGTGGCCATCGGCGGCATCACGGTCGACACCGCGCCGGCGGTGCTGGCGGCGGGCGCCTCCAGCGTGGCCGTGATCGGCGATCTGCTCGCGGGTGGCGACCCGGCGGCACGAGTGGCGACCTACTGCCGTCTCCGCGCACGCTGAAGCGTGCGCTCTACAGGTGGACAAGCCGTGCGATCGGGCCTGACGCTCTTGTCGCTGATGGAGCCGCGTGCGGGCATGCCGGACCCGCTGCCGGCCCGCGAGCAGATTACCCGCCTCCTGGCCAGGCTCGAGGAATCGACGACCGATGGATAGCGGATCTCTCGATCGAATGCGGGCGCGCGCGCGAGCCGTACGCGCACGCGCCCAGGTCCGGGCCTGGCAGTATCGCCAGCGGCATCTGGCTGCCGGCGTCTGGTTCCGCTTGCGCCGCCTGCTGGCGGACGCGAAAGCGGCCTATGTGATTGGCGATGACGACGCCGCGCGTCTGTTGGCGGAGGGCTATGAGGCGGCGGCGTGCGGCCACGCCATCGCGCCCCCGAAGACGATTCTATTCGTGGACGAGAGCCGCCTCGCTCGCGTCGACAGCCGAGTCCCCATCCCTGTCGATCTCGGCCCTGGCTTCCTCACGGCGAGTGCCGTCGCGCTGGTGAAGTTCGAGGATCCACCGGATATAATCCCGGGCCGGAGGCCGAATGGACTCACACCTGCTGAAGACGAAGTCGATCGAGCAGCTGATCAGCGACGTCGAGACGGGCGGCAAGGCATTGCGGCGCAGCCTCAGCGCGTGGGATCTCACGCTGCTCGGCATCGGCGCCATCATCGGCACGGGCATCTTCGTGCTCACGGGCACCGCCGCCGCCAACCAGGCCGGCCCCGCCATCATGCTCTCGTACCTCGCCGCCGGCGTGGCCTGCGGTTTCGCGGCGCTGTGCTACGCGGAGTTCGCGTCGATGGTGCCGATTGCGGGCAGCGCCTACACCTACGCCTACGCCTCGCTCGGCGAGATCGTCGCCTGGCTCATCGGCTGGGACCTGATCCTCGAGTACGCCGTGGGATCGATGACCGTGGCGATTGGATGGAGCGGCTACATGCAGCGGCTGCTCTCGGGCGCCGGCATCACGCTGCCCGTGTGGATGGCCAACGGCCCGTCGGCCACCACGCCGGGCGCCGTCATCAACCTGCCCGCCGTGCTGATCGTCCTGATGATCATGGTGCTGCTCGTCATCGGCATCCGCGAGAGCGCCCGCTTCAACGCCGCGATGGTGGCCGTGAAGGCCACCGCCATCCTGTTCTTCATCGTCGTGGGAATCCGTTACGTCGAGCCCGCCAACTGGGAGCCGTTCATGCCGTACGGCACGCCTGGCCTGATGGGGGCGGCGGCCGTCGTCTTCTTCGCGTACATCGGCTTCGACGCCGTCTCGACGACGGCGGAGGAGGCGAAGAACCCGCGGCGGGATCTGCCGGTCGGCATCATCGCCTCGCTCCTGATTTGCACGGTGCTGTATCTGGCGGTTGCGGCCGTGCTGTCGGGCATTCTGCCGGTCACGGAGTATCGCTCGAACGTGAACATCCTGCCCGAGGTCGCGGCGGCGGATCCGTCGTTGACCACGCAGTTCCTCAACGCGCCGGTGGCGTTTGCGCTGAGCGTCATCGGTCAGAACTGGGCGGCCTACCTGGTGTCGGCGGGCGCCGTGGCGGGCATCACCAGCGTGCTGCTGGTGATGCTGCTGAGCCAGCCGCGTATTTTCTTCGCGATGAGCCGTGACGGGCTGCTGCCGAAGGGCGTCAGCAAGGTGCACCCGAAGTTCGGCACGCCCTACATCACCACCATCATCACGTGCACCATCGTGGCCATCGTGGCCGGTCTCACGCAGATCCAGGTGGTCGGGGAGATGACGAGCATCGGCACGCTGTTCGCGTTCGTGGTCGTCTGCGCCGCGGTGCTCGTGCTGCGAACGAAGCGTCCGGACGCGCATCGCCCCTTCCGCGTCTGGGGCGGGCCGATCATCCCGATCCTGGGCATCTTCTCGTGCCTGTACCTGATGCTCAGCCTGGCCATCCTGACGTGGATCCGCTTCCTGGTCTGGCTCGACATCGGCATCTTCATCTATTGGTTCTACGGCCGGCGCCACAGCCCGCTGGTGGATCGTGCCGAACTGGCTGCGCGGCCGGCCGCCGAAGGGTTCGGCGACTTTCTGACCATGCTGGGGGCGCTCGCACTGTTCAACGGCTTCTTCGTGGCCGTGCTGGGGAGCCTCACGCAGATTGGCGTCACCACCGAGACCACGGCGCGCTGGTTCGAGATCGGCGTGAACCCCCCAGACGCGATCACCCTCGGCCTGCAGCTGCTCGGCGCTGGCGTCGTGCTGCTCATCGTCGGTCGTCTTCTCGCGCGCGCGGGCGCGCGGCCGCGGCCGCAGGGCGTGTAATGACGGCGCGCGTCCTCGACGGCCAGGCGCTGGCCGCCAGGATCCAGCGGGAGGAGATCACACCGCAGGTGGCGGAGTTCACGTCGCGCCACGGCCGCCCGCCCGGCCTCGCCATCGTGCTCGTCGGCCACAACCCTGCGTCCGAGGTCTACGTCAGGAACAAGCTGAAGTCGGGCGGGGGCGTCGGGTTTCGCGCCGATCTCGAGCGACTGCCCGCGGACGCCACGCTCGGCGATGTCCTGGGGCTGGTCGAGCGGTTGAACCGCAGCCGCGTCCACGACGGCATCCTCGTGCAGTCGCCGCTGCCAAAGGCGCTCGGGCCCGGTGCGGCGCAGCGGGTGTTCGACGCCATTGCGCCCGAGAAGGACGTGGACGGCTTCACGCCGGTCAACGTCGGCCGGATGGTCCAGAACCGGCCCGCGCTCGTGGCGTGCACGCCCACGGGCATCATCGAGCTGCTCGTACGCGAGCAGATCCCGATCGCCGGACGCCACGCGGTGGTCGTCGGGCGCAGCGACATCGTCGGAAAGCCCATGGCGCTGCTGCTGCTGCATCGCGATGCCACCGTGACCATCTGCCACTCCAAGACGCCAGATCTGGCCGCGGTCTGCCGGCATGCCGACATCCTCATTGCAGCGGTCGGCCGGGCTGGCCTCGTCACCCGGACGTTCGTCAAGCCCGGGGCCACCGTCGTGGACGTCGGCATGAACACCGTCACCGAGGCGTCCGTCGCGGAGCAGCTGTTTCCCGAGGGACACCCGCGGCTGGCGCGCTTCCGGGAGCGCGGCTCCGTGCTGGTGGGCGACGTGCATCCCGAGGTCGCCGAGGTGGCTGGCGCGCTCACCCCGGTGCCCGGGGGAGTGGGACCGCTGACCATCGCGATGTTGATGATGAACACGCTGCGGGCGGCCCGTGCACGCGCAGGCAGCGGTACGTAAATCCGTGGCATCTCCAACCGTACGTAGAGGCGGACCTTTAGGTCCGCCAGAGCGCGTCCGCCGCATCGCGCTCACCGGCGGCATCGCCACGGGCAAGAGCTACGTGCGCGGGCGCTTCGAGGCGCGGGGCGTCCCCACGATCGATGCCGACGTGCTGGCGCGCGAGGCCGTTGCCCCGGGTACCCCAGGTCTCACGGCCCTCGTCCGCCGGTTCGGGTCGGAGGTGCTGGATCCGCACGGGGCGCTGGACCGGCAGAAGATGGCCGCGATCGTCTTTGCCGATCCCGACGCCCGCCACGCGCTGGAAGCCATCGTTCACCCCCAGGTGCGGCGTGCCATGGAGCATTGGTTCGCCTCTCTGGACGCCTCGCGGCATCCGCTGGCGATCGCCGACATCCCGCTCCTCTACGAAGTCGGACGGGACCGGGACTTCGATACGGTGATCGTGGCGGCGTGCGATCCCGACACGCAGGTACGGCGCATCATGGCGCGCGACGGCCTGGCGGAGTCGGAGACGCGCCAGCGCCTGGCGGCGCAGCTGCCGATCGACGAGAAGGCCCGCCGCGCGGATTACGTGATTCGGACGGACGGGTCGTTCGAGGAGACCGATGCGCAGGTGAAGGACGTGCTCGATCGGTTGTTAGCCATGGGGAGGGTTGCCCCCCCTACGACTCGTTTGCCATGACGTCCGCCGCGGGGGTGTCCCTCGCGGGCGCGATGCGCTCCTCGACGAAGGTGTTCCACTCGTGGCACTGCGGGCACTGCCAGAGCAGCTCCGTGCTGCGGTAGCGGCACCTTCGGCAGACGTGCGGGTCGAGATAGAAGACGGCGTCGCGGGTGAGCGCGACGTATCGGTGCACGAGGCCCGGCTCGAAGCCGAGGGCGGAGAGCGTCTGCCAGATCTCCTGGTGAATGACCAGGCCGTGGGGATTGTTCGACAGCGCCTCCAGCATCAGGTCGAACGCGGCGCGGTGCTGCCCGGCCGCCGCCAGATGGCGCGCGAGCGCCAGCCGTCCGCGCCACCCCTGGGGGTTCCGCTCGATGTGCCGCCGACAGAGGTCGATGAACCGGTGCGGCGTGCCCAAGGCCCGATACGCGCGCTCGAGGCGCTCGAACGCCAGGTAGGCGCGGTCGGGCACCACCTCGACGAGCCGCTCCCACGCGTCGACGGCTGCCGCCAGGTTGCCCTGCCGCTCCCGCACGTCGCCCAGGTTCAGGTAGGCGGGCACGGTCCGCGGGTCGGCGTCGATCGCCTCGGCGAACGTCCGCGCCGCCCCGGCGGCGTCTCCCGCGCGCTGCTGGGCGCCGCCGATCTCGCTGCGCAGGAATCCCAGGATCTGCTGCTCGGCGGGGCGGCGGCCCGCGTCGATCTTCGCCACCTGCTCGCGGACGTGGAGCGCCTCGCCCCACTGATGCTGGTCCTCGTGCAGCTTCTGCAGGTTGACCAGCGCGTAGCGGTTGCGCGGGTCGAGGCGGAGCACCTCCTGGAACGCCTCGAGGGCGCGGTCGACGAACCCGCCGTGGCGGAAGTCGAGCCCGAGGCACAGCAGCACGTACGCCTGCTCGAGCTTCGTGAGGTCGGGCCGCTGCAGCAGCGCTTGATGCACGGTGATGGCGCGCCCGACCTGTCCCTTCTCGCGGTACAGGTTGCCCAGGATCATCTGGATTTCGAGCGCGTCGGTGTCGGTGCTGGCGGCGGCCGTCAGCTCCTCGATGGCCTGATCGACCTGGTTGTCGACGAGGAAGTTGAGGCCGAGCATGTAGTGCGGCATCTCGCGCAGGCGGCGCCGGTCGACCCAGCGGCCGTCGCGCAGCTTGTATCGCTCCCACGCCTTGCCCACGACGAGCCCGAGCAGCAGCGCCACGAAGACGGCGAGCAGATACAGCTGGGTGGTCACCCTAGAACATCTCCGTCCCCCACAGGTCGTGCAGGTGCACGACGCCTTCCACGCGCCGCGCCTCGTCTACCACGACGATGGAGGTGATCTTGCGCTGCTCGAGGACGAGGAGGGCTTCGGCGGCCAGCGTGGAACGGTCGATGGTCACTGGGTTGCGGGTCATCACGTCCGCAGCGCTGCGCTCGAGGAGGTTGGCCGAGGCCGTCATGTGCCGCCGCAGGTCGCCGTCGGTGATGATGCCCGCGAGCTGCCCGGCCTCGTCGATCACGCAGGTCATCCCCAGACCCTTGCGCGACATCTCGTAGATCACTTCGTGCATCGGCGTCGTGGTCCGGACCAGCGGTGTCCGGTCGCCGCTGGTCATCAGCTGCTCGGCGCGCATCAGGCGCTTGCCCAGCTTGCCGCCGGGGTGCAGGTTGGCGAAGTCCTCCTGCCGGAACCCCTTGGCGACGAGCAGCGTCATCGCGAGCGCATCACCCATCGCCAGGGCGGCGGTCGTGCTGGCCGTCGGCACGAGGTTCAGCGGGCAGGCCTCCTCCGAGACGCGGCAATCGAGCGCGACGTCCGCTGCCTGGCCCAGTGTCGAGGCGCGATGTCCGGTGATGGCAATCAGCTGCGCCCCGAGCCGCTTGATCGTCTCGAGCAGCCGGAGGAGCTCGTCTGTCTCCCCGCTGTACGAGAGCGCCACGACGACGTCGTCGGCTTGAATGACGCCGAGGTCGCCGTGCGTGGCCTCGGCAGGATGCAGAAAGAAGGCGGGCGTGCCGATGCTCGACAGCGTCGCGGCAATTTTGCGGCAGATGATGCCGGACTTGCCCATGCCCGTGACGATCACCCGCCCGCGGCAGTCGAGCAGCAGCCGGACGGCCCGATCGAAGCGCTCGTCGAGCCGGTCGACGAGCGCGAGGATCGCGGCAGCTTCCGTTTCCAGCACCTTGCGCGCGAGCGCGATGTCCGCGGCGGTGACGCGCGTCACGACGGTCCTCTCGATGCCGGGGCAGCCGTCACGACAGGCTCGCGCGCGGCCGCATCGATCCGCTTCAGCTTCAGCAGGAGCGCCTCGAGCGCGTCGAGCCGCAGCGCATTGGCCGCGTCGCTCTTCGCGCGCGGCGGATCCTCGTGCACCTCCACGAACACGGCGTCCACCCCCGCCGCCACGCCGGCCGAGGCGAGCGGTTCGATGTACTGCGCCTGCCCGCCGGTGACGCCGTTGCCCGCCCCGGGGAGCTGCAGGCTGTGCGTCACGTCCAAGACCACGGGGCAGCCCAGCTCGCGCAGCATCGGGAGGGCGCGTATGTCGACGACGAGGTTGTTGTAGCCGAAGCTGACGCCGCGCTCCGTGACGAGCACCGAGCGGTTGCCCTCGGCGGCGATCTTCTCGACGGCGTAGCGCATGTCCCACGGGGCCAGGAACTGGCCTTTCTTGACGTTCACCGCCTTGCCCGTGCGCGCTGCGGCCACGAGCAGGTCCGTCTGCCGCGAGAGGAAGGCTGGAATCTGCAGCACGTCGACCACCGCCGCCGCAGCGGCGGCCTGCGAGGGCTCGTGGATGTCGGTGAGCACGGGCAGCCCGGTCTTCGCACGCACGTCGGCCAGCACCTGCAGGCCCGCGTCCAGTCCGGGGCCGCGAAACGAGAGGCGGGACGTGCGATTGGCCTTGTCGTAGGACGCCTTGAAGACGACGGGCACCGCGCAGCGGCGCCCGATGTCGCGGATCGCGGCGGCGGTCTCCAGGGCGTGCTGGGCGCTCTCGATGACGCAGGGACCGACGATCAGCGCAAGCGGGTGGCCGCCCCCGATGGAGAACGATCCGATCTGGACGGGATGCACCCTGTCATTATAGTGGGCTGTTGGCAGTGGGCAGTAGGCAGTAGGCAGCTGGCAGGAGGCAGCTGCCTACTGCCTACTGCCTACTGCCTACTGCCTACTGCCTACTGCCTACTGCCTACTGCCTACTGCCTACTGCCAACTGCTGACACCGTCGCCGTCGCGAGCCGTCCCGTCTTGTGGCGATAGGCCGCCTCCACGAAGCTCGCGAACAGGGGATGGGGCCTGAGCGGCTTCGACTGGAACTCCGGGTGGAACTGCACCGCCAGGAACCAGGGATGCGAGGGGAGCTCTGCGATCTCGACGAACTTGCCGTCAGGCGAGCGGCCGGAGACGCGCATGCCTTGCTCGGCGAGCGCCATCTCGTACACGCAGTTGAACTCGAACCGGTGGCGATGGCGCTCGTGCACGAGCGACGTACCGTAGATCCGCGCGGCAAGTGAGCCAGGGATCAGCTCGCACGCGTACCGGCCCAGCCGCATCGTTCCGCCCAGCTCGTCGACGCCGAGCAGGTCGCGCAGCTTGTAGATCACCTTGTGCGGCGCGTTCTCGTCGACCTCGGTGGAGTCGGCGCCGTCGAGGCCGCAGACGTGCCGCGCGAACTCCACCGTCGCCCACTGGAACCCGTAGCAGATCCCGAAGAAGGGGACGCCGTGGACGCGCGCGAACTCGGCCGCCTTCATCATGCCGCGCGTCCCGCGGGACCCGAAGCCACCGGGGACGAGGATGCCGTGGGCGTCCTCGAGGAGCGTGGTGCCCCCCTCCTTTTCGAGGGCCTCGGCTTCCACCCAGTTCAGGCGCACGTCGAGCCCGTGCGCGAATCCGCCGTGGAACGCCGCCTCGTTCAGGCTCTTGTACGAGTCCTCGTAGCCCGTGTACTTGCCCACGACGTGAATCGTCAGCTGATCCGAGGGATGTTTGATGCGGTCGACCAGCTCCCGCCACGCCTCGGTGCGCGCCTCGGTGAGCGGAAGACCGAGCAGCTTCAGGACGATCCGGTCGAGGCCCTCGGCCGAGAGGACGAGCGGCACCTCGTAGATCGTGGACACGTCCTTCGCCGTGATCACGGCCTCCTCGTCGACGTCGCAGAAGAGGGCGATCTTCCGCTTGATGTCGGCGTCGAGGAACCGGTCGGTCCGGCACAGCAGGATGTCGGGCTGGATGCCGATCGACCGCAGATCGCGCACGCTGTGCTGCGTGGGCTTGGTCTTCAGCTCGCCAGCGGTGCCGATATACGGCACGAGCGTCAGGTGGATGTAGATGGCGTTCTCACGGCCCACGTCGAGGCGCATCTGGCGGATGGCCTCGAGAAACGGCATGCTCTCGATGTCGCCCACCGTGCCGCCGATCTCGACGAGCACGATGTCGACGTCGCGTCCCGCCAGCCGGAGGGCTTCTTTGATCTCGTTGGTGATGTGCGGGATCACCTGTACGGTGCGGCCGAGGTAGTCGCCGCGCCGCTCTTTCTGGATCACCGACAGATAGATCTTGCCCGTCGTCCAGTTGCTGTTGCGCGTGGTCACCATGCTGGTGAAGCGCTCGTAGTGCCCCAGGTCGAGGTCGGTCTCGGCGCCGTCGTCGGTCACGTACACCTCGCCGTGCTGGTAGGGGCTCATCGTGCCCGGGTCGACGTTGATGTACGGATCGAACTTCTGCAGCGCCACGCGGTAGCCATGGTCCTCGAGGAGCCGCCCGATGGAGGCCGCCGCCAGCCCCTTGCCGAGCGACGACACCACACCGCCGGTGACGAAGATGTACTTCACTGGTCGTCCATCAGGTCGCATCATGGCCTCCGTACGGCTGTGCCCACCGCCAGGTGCTGTCGAACGCGCTCGGCGTCCTCGGGCGTGTCCACCTCGATCGACTCGTAGTGCGTTTCAACGGTTCGGATGCGGAAGCCGTGCTCGAGCACGCGCAGCTGCTCGAGCGACTCCGCCACTTCGAGCGGCGTCGGCGGAAGCGACGCCAGCTCGATGAGGAACGCGCGCCGATAGGCGTACAGCCCGACGTGCTTGTAGGGGCACGGCGCCGCCGTGCCTCGACCTGCCGCTGCTCTCGCAAACGGAAAATCGCCGCCTCGGACGTGCGGCACGGGCGCCCGCGAGAAGTACAGCGCGTCGTCATGTCGATCGACGACGACCTTCACCACATTCGGGTTGGCGTATTCGGACGCATCGGTGATCGGTCGACGCAGGGTGGCCATCAGGACGCTGGCATCGCTGTCGAACGGCTGGAGCACCTGGCGGATCATGTCCGACTCGATGAGCGGAAGATCGCCCTGGACGTTGACGATGAGCTCGCATTCGAGGCCGGCGGCCACCTCGGCGATCCGATCGGTGCCCGTGCGATGGACGGACCGCGTCATCCGCACGATGCCGCCGAACCCCTCCACGATCTGCGCAATCCGCACGTCGTCGGTGGCGACGACGGCCGCGTCGATGCCTGTCGTGGAGGCCGCCCGGCGGTACACGTGCTCGATCATCGGCCGGCCCGCGAGGTCGGCGAGCGGCTTGCCTGGAAAGCGTGTCGACTGATAGCGGGCGGGGATGAGGGCGACGGTGTGCGGCGGCTGTGACGTTCTCTTGAAAGGATCGCGGAACGTAACAGGGTGCACGACGAATCATAACATGGCACTCCAGTTCTCGGTTCTGCGTTGCCAGCGTTTCTGGCCGCGCTCCGCGCGGCTAGGACCGCTATGCGGTCGGGACAACAAGTACAGAATTCGCGTTACGGGCCGCATAGCGGTCCAGAACGCAGAACGGGGAGTGCTAGAATAGGCGGAGCTGTGATGACCTGGAAGTCGTACGCTGCCGTGTCGGGCGCCACGGTGCTCGCGGGATGGCTCGCGTCGGCGCCGCCATCGATCGGTCCCGCGAGCGCTCCTGCGCAAGCCGAGCCGCCGGAGGCCGTGCCCCCGTCCGCGCTGGACGTGGAGCAGCAGGCCGCGCGGCTCCAAGCGGGCCTCCGTCAGCAAGCCGCCTATCGCGAGCCCGACAGGAACCCGTTCCGATTCGCGGTGCGGCCCGAGGCACGGAACACGCCCGACGCCAGTCGTGCGCCCGCGGCGGTCGAGGCTGTTGCCCCACTCCCGCCACCGCCGCCGATCTCGTTGTCCGGCATCGCGGAGGATCGGGTGGGGGATCGCGTGGAACGGACCGCCGTCCTCAGCTCGCCGTCGGGAGTGCTGCTGGTGCGCGAGGGCGATGAGGTGATGGGCCGGTACCGCGTGGTGAAGATCGAGAGCGAGGCGGTCGATCTGGCGCCGCTCGCCGACGGCGTCTCGCTCCGGCTGGCGTTCAGACCCTGACGATCCGCGCCTCGCGGATCGCCTGCACCTTCCGAAGATCGTCCAGCACCGCCCCAGGAATCGGCGCCGTCTCGTCGACGATCACCACGCCTACGGCGTTCCTGCCTTCGCGTCCCAGCGCGAAGTTCGCGATGTTCACGCCGTGCCGACCCAGAATCGTCCCGATCTCCCCGATGACGCCAGGCTGATCGTTGTTGCGGACGACGATCATCGTCCCCTCGAGCGGGGCCTCGATGCCGATGCCATCGAGCAGGACCAGGCGCGGCGAGGTCCGCTCGAAGACGGCCCCCTCGGCCCAGCGTTCACCCTCGCTGGTGTGGAGCTTGACCGAGATGAGGCTGGTGTAGTTGCGCGGCCGGCTGCTGCGCGACTCGATGATCTCGATCCCGCGGTCCGCCGCAATCTGTCGCGCGTTGACGGGCGTGACGCCGTCTTCGAGGATCGGCGTGAACAGCCCCACGAGGACGGCGCTGACGATCATGTCCGTCCGTCCCTCGGCCAGATCGCCGTAATACCTGACGCCCACCGCCTGCGCGCGGCTGTCGTTCATCTGCGCCAGGAACGTCCCCAGGCGCTCTCCCAGCTCCACGAACGGCCGGAGGCGGTTGAACTCCTCGACCGACACGGATGGAAAGTTCACCGCGTTGCGGATGATGCCGTCGCGCAGGAAGTCGCGAAGGGCAGCCGCCGTCTCCACTCCCACCAGTTCCTGGCCTTCGCGCGTCGACGCCGCGATATGCGGGGTGGCCACGACCTGCGGCAGGCTCTGCAGCCGCGGATCGGGCGGCGGCTCCTTCTCGAAGACGTCGAGCGCCGCGCCCCCGACGTGCCCGGACACGATCGCATCCGCAAGCGCTTTCTCGTCAATCAGATCGCCGCGCGCCGTGTTGACGAGACGAATCCCCTTCTTGGCGCGCGCGAGCCGATCCGCGTTCACCAGGTTGCGCGTCTTCTCGTTGGACGGCATATGGAGCGACACGTAATCGGCCCTGGCGAACAGATCGTCGAGCGAGACGAGCTCGACGCCCAGGCCGGCCGCCACCTGCTCGGAGATGAAAGGGTCGTGGGCGATGATGCGCATGCCGAACGCCGCCGCGCGGCGGGCGACCTCCTGGCCGATGCGCCCGAGGCCCGCCAGGCCGAGCGTCTTGTCGCGAATCTCCTCGCCGAGAAACTTCTTCTTCTCCCACTTGCCCTGCTTCATGGCGGCGTCGGCGGCGGGCACGTGCCTGGCCAGCGACAGGATCAGGCCGAGCGCCAGCTCGGCGACGCTGATACTGTTGGCGCCAGGCGCGTTCATGACGACGATGCCGCGCGCGCTGGCGGCGGCGACGTCCACGTTGTCGACGCCAGTGCCCGCGCGGGCGATCACGCGCAGGCGCGGCGCGGCGGCGATCAGCCGAGCGGTCACCTTGGTGGCGCTTCGAACGACGATGGCGTCGGCGGTGGAGAGGTCGGCGGTCAGTTGATCGGGCGCCCGGCCGGTTCGGGCATCGACCTCCCAGCCCTCGGCGCGCAGCAGGTCAAGCGCGGAGGCGGGGAGGTCGTCGGCAACGACGATTTTCAAGGGCAGTCCTGAGGAAGAATCACGAATGATCAACCAGCCAAGGGGCTCTGCCCCTTGATATCCCTGCAGAGCCCCT
>JACQTK010000160.1 GCA_016210845.1 Acidobacteriota bacterium
CACCTCGCCTTCGCGCGTGAGCAGCGGGACCGTGCCCATTTCGCGCAGGTACATCCTCACCGGGTCGTTCGTCTTGTCGAGCACGCCGGGCGTGAGATCCAGCTCCGGCTCGTCAGCCGAGCCGTCGCGATCGAAGTCCTTGTCGCCGCGGTAGGCCTTGTCGGAGTCGACGACCTCGATACCGGCGCTGCCGAACGCGTTGAACAGGTCGTCGAGCTCCTCCGAGGAGGTGATCTCGGAGGGCAGCAGCTCGTTCACCTCGTCGTACAGGAGATAGCCCTTCTCCTTGCCGACGTTGATCAGCTGGCGTACTTCGTCGTATTTCTCTTCGATCGACAAGGTCACGATCCTCCCGTTGCTACCTCAATCCCTCGATCCGCTGCAGCAGCTCCCGCTTGCGCGCCCACAGTGCGTCGATCTGCTCCTCGTGCTGCCGCGCGCCGAGCTGCTGCAGGCGGTCGATCTCCTGCTGCACCGCCGCGCGCTCCCGCTCGTAGCGGAGCCGCTTGAGGATCCGCGCGCAGTCCTCGACGTCGTTCACCGGCGGCTCGCGTTCGCTCGCGACCGCGGTGACGAGCCGGGCCTCCGCCATACTTAGACGCTCGAGGAGCACGGAAGGAGAGAAACCCCTATCTTCGTTCAGTTTGCGCGCGAGATCCAGCACCGGGCGCGACCCCAGGCCGTCGAGGTCGGCCGCCTCGAGCCCCTCCAGGGCGGCCAGTCCGGGCTCCGGCCGGTGGACAAGCCACCAAATCAGGCCTTTTTCGGCCTTCGTCACCTGCCCGACGCCTGGCAGCTCCCGCGCCGTCAGCGTCGTCTGCCGCCGGACGGCCGCCCGCCGGATACCGGCCCGCACCACCTCGTCGGTCACCTGCGCCTTGAACGCCAGGCGGTCCGCAAAGCGGTCCCGCATCGCCTCGTCTGGAATACGTCCGGCAATCGGCAACATTTCGGAGATGAACCTGACGCGCCCCTCGTCCGAGTTCAGGTTGTGGCTCGCGGCCACCCGGTCGAGCAGATAGTCGAGATACGGGCGGGAGTGGGTGAGCCGTTCCGCATACCCCTCGCGGCCGTGCTTCCTGACATGCGTATCGGGATCTTCGCCCGCCGGCAGTATGGCCACGTTGACCTCAAACCCTTCAGCCACCAGCATTTCGCACGATCTTGCCGCGGCCCCCTGTCCGGCGGCGTCCGGATCGAAGCTCAGCACCACGCGGTTCGTGAACCGGCGAAGCTGCTGCGCCTGCTGGGGCGTCAAGGCGGTGCCGCACGAGGCCACCACGGCCTGGAACCCTGCCTGAAAGAGCTGCGCGACGTCGAAATAGCCCTCCACCAGCACGGCGAACCGCCCCTGACGGATCGCCGACTTGCTGAGATGCAGGCCGTAGAGCGTGCGGCTCTTCGAGTAAATCGGCGTTTCGGGGGAGTTCAGATACTTCGGCTGCTGGTCGGCATCCACCGCCCGGCCGCCAAACGCGATCACGCTCCCGGTGTCGCGGCAGATGGGAATCATCAACCGGTTCCGGAAGCGGTCGACCACCGTGCCATCCTCGCGCTGGACGAGCAGCCCCGCGCGGAGCAGGAGCGCCTGTGAAAACCCTTGCTCCACCAGTGCCCGCCTCAGGCCGTCGCGCCCCGACGGCGCATAGCCGAGGCCGAGCGCCGTGGTGGTGGCCGCCGTCAGGCCGCGATCGGCGATATGGCGGCGCACGCGCGCGCCCGCCGCCGACGTCAACTGGTGGGCGAACCACGCGGCGGCGGCCTCATGCACCTTCAGCAGCCCCTCGCGCTCCGCGGCGTTGGCGCGCTGCTGGTCGGACTGCTCGAGCTCGGGCAGCGCCATGCCGAATCGCTGCGCGAGCTGCTTGACAGCGTCCTGGAAGCCGACCTTCTCGTGCAGCTCGAGGAACTTGAACACGTCGCCGCCCACGCCGCAGCCGAAGCAGTGGAAGAAGCCCTTGTCGCGGTTCACGTGGAACGACGGCGTCTTCTCGCCGTGGAACGGGCAGAGCCCCTTGTACGTCGCGCCGCTCTTCTTCAAGGACACGTAGTCCTGGATGACGACGACGATGTCGGCGTGCTGCTTCAGGTCGTCGATGAACTGCTGCGGAAAGAGTGCCATCAGTCTTTCAGGTGGACGATCGTCGCTCCGCCTCCACCCTGGTTCGGGGGCGCGGCTTCGAAGCGCGCGACGAGAGGGTGGTCCTTCAGGAGCTCCGAGATCGCCCGGCGCAGCTGACCGGTCCCGTGACCGTGCACGATGCGCAGTTCGCCCAGCTCGGTGACTACCGACTCGTCGAGGAACTTCTCGACGCGCGTGAGGGCGTCATCCACCGTGCAGCCGATGACGTTGAGCTCCGACAACGAGCCCTCGCGCGGCTGGAGGTCGACGTTCACCCGCACCGCCGGCACGTGCGGTGCTCCCGCGTCGAGCACGCGGAGGTCGCGCAGCGCCGCCCGCAGCCGCTTGCCGCGGACGTCGACTTCCGCGTGCTTCCCGTGCACGTCCACGACGACGCCTTCCAGGCCGAGCGCACCGACGGCTACCCGGACGCCCAGGGCGGGTAGGGCGAGTGCGGCGAGTGGGGCGGGTGGGGAAAAACCTTCCTCACCCACCTTACCTGCCTCACCCGCCCTACCCGCCTTCAGCTTGTCCACGATGGCATCGAGCGCCTGTCGTGCCTCGGCGCGAGCAGCGCCGGTCTCGCCGGTACTGAGGCCGGCCACCCGCAGCGTCTCGCCGCTCTTGAGGCGCACGGCTGCCTGTTCCGACAACATGGCGGCGCGGGCCTTCAGGCCCTCGATCACGGTGTCAATCTCGCGCCGCGCTTCGCGAATCCGGTCGTCGAGCTTTGCATCGAACCTCGCCCGCACCCGCTCCTCGCGCTCGCGGACCGACTGCTCGCGCGCGCGCAGCTTCCGCTCCGACTCCTCGACCTGCGATCGCTCGCGCGCGACGAGGCGGCGTTCCTGCTCGAGCCGCCTGAGATCCTCGTCGACGCGCGCCAGATGCTCGGCGAGCTGCTTCTCCGGTTCGGAGAGGTTCGCCCGTGCGGCGTCCACGACGGAAGCCGGCATGCCGAGCCGGGCGGCGATCTCGATCGCAAGGCTACGCCCCGGCGATCCGTAGGCGAGCCGATAAGTCGGTGCGAACGTCACCGGGTCGAAGCCGAACGCCGCCCCCACCACGCCTTCGGTGGTCGAGGCATAGGACTTCAACGAGTCATGGTGCGTGGTGACCACCACGTGAGCGCTCCGGCGCCGGAAGTGCTCGACGATCGCCGTGCCGAGCGCACCGCCCTCGATCGGATCGGTTCCAGCCCCCACCTCGTCGAGCAGCACGAGCGCGGGGAGCGCCAGATCGCGGTCCATGGCGACCACATTGGTGATGTGGGCGGAGAACGTGCTGAGGCTGGCGGCGATCGATTGCTCGTCGCCGATGTCGGCAAAGAGCGACCGGAACACGGGCAGCCGCGACCCCTGCGCGACCGGAATGTGCAGTCCGGCCTGCGCCATCGCCACCAGCAGGCCAGCTGTCTTGAGCGCCACGGTCTTGCCCCCGGTATTCGGTCCGGCGATCACGAGGACCCGGATCGGCGGAATGAGCAGGACGTCCACCGGTACGGGTCCTTCGCCCGTGGGGCGAGCCACGCCACCCCAGGGCGCAGGCGCCGTGGGGGCCGCAGGGTCGGGCTCGCCCGGCCGGCCTGACGAGGCCGCCCCCACGTCATCAAGTCTCTCTCGGACGCGCCTCATCAGCAGCGGATGCCGCGCGCCGCGCAGCTCGACCGTGCCGTCAGAGGCGAACGCCGGCTCGATGCCGTCGACGATCTGCGAGAACCGTGCGCGCGCCTGGATCACGTCGAGCGCGGTGGCGATGTCGACCGTCCGGCGCAGATCGCTCGACCGGCCGCGGAAGGCGTCGGTCAGCGCCAGCAGGATGCGGTGCACCTCCTCGGCTTCCTCGTCCTGCAGCGAGACGATGTCGTTGTTGATCTCGACCGTGTCGAGCGGCTCCACGAAGAGGCTGGCGCCGCTGGCCGAGCCGCCGTGCACGATGCCCGGAATGGCCGAGCGATGCTCGCTGCGCACCACCAGCACGTACCGGCCGTTGCGGTCCGTGACGACCTGCTCCTGGAGGTACTTCGCCGTGTCACGGCCGCGCAGGTAGCCCTCGAGCGTGGCGCGGAGCCGGGCGCGCTGCTTGCGGAGGCGCCCACGGATCTGCCCGAGCGCCGGGCTGGCGTGATCCACGATGTCGCCGGAGGGATCGATCTTCCGGCGGACGTCGGCGCGTTCGCCCGCGAACGACGACACCGCCTCGACGAGGCCACGCAGGATCGGGAACGCGGTAGGGGCGACGTATACGTCGCCCCTACCTAGGACCGCCGCGCGCGACTGTTCGATCGACTCGAGGTAATCGGCCAGCGCCAGCAGCCGCAGCGGCTCGAGCGCACGCCCGTCGACGCCGAGCGCCGCGAGGATCTCCTCGAGATCGTCGGGAGCGCGCAGCGGAAAGCCAGGATGGTCCGCCAGAAAGCGCGTGCCCTCGCTCGTGGCCCGCTGCGCGGCGGCCACGTCGGACACGCTGGTGAGCGGACGCAGCGCCGCCAGCCGCTCCCGGCCGGGCGGCGTGACCGCCAGACCAGCCACAACGGTGACGATGCGATCGAACTCGAGGGCACGAAGCGCCGAAGCGCGCATGAGGGTAGCTAGGCAGCCGCTAGCTCGGTGTCTAGGCTGCTAGGTGGAGTGTAACCCACCCACCCAAATCCCCCAGCTACCCAGTACCTACTTCAACTGCCCAGCCACCTACAAATGGTTGATCAGGCTGGCCATGCACGCCGCGCCGAACCCGTTGTCGATGTTCACCACCGACACGCCGTTCGCGCAGCTGTTCAGCATCGCGAGCAGCGCGGCGACGCCTCCGTAGCTCGCCCCGTAGCCGACGCTGGTGGGCACCGCGATCACCGGCACCGAGACCAGTCCCGCCACCACACTGGGCAGCGCGCCTTCCATTCCGGCGACCACGATGACCACCCGTGCGTGCTGGAGGCGCGCGTGCTCGGCCAGCAGCCGGTGCAGGCCCGCCACGCCGACGTCGTACACGCGGTCCACGGCGTTGCCCATCAGCTCGGCCGTCACGGCGGCCTCCTCGGCCACGGGCAGGTCGGACGTTCCCGCGCAGGCCACGACGATCGTGCCGCGTCCACGCGGAATCTCACCCTGGGCGAGCGTGATGGCGCGCGCCTCGGCGTGGTACGTGACGCCTGGAACCGCAGCCTGCACGGCCTCGAGCACGTCCGGCTGAGCCCTCGTCACCAGCAGGGGCTGACCCCGGGCGACGATACGCTCTGCGATGGCGGCGATCTGGGCCGGGGTCTTGCCGAGGCTCAGGATCACTTCCGGGAACCCCTGGCGGATTTCCCGGTGCGTGTCGACGCGCGCGAACCCGAGGTCCTCGAACGGCGCGGCGCGCAGCGCCGTCAGGATTCGATCGGACGCCGCGGCGGGATCGAGCTCGCCGCGCCGGACGCAGTCGAGGATCTGTCGAATGTCGGCCTCGGTCATGGCGTTGCGCTGGGGGAACCCGGCAGTATAATCGCTTGACCGTGTCGTTTGCGCCTCGCTCGCGGACATGACGCCCTCCGAAACGCTCGTTCTCGCGACGTACTTCTTCGTTCTCATCATTCTCGCTGTGTACGGGTGGCACCGCTACTACCTGGTGTACCTGTACATGAAGAACCGGGATCGCCAGCCGGTTGCGCCCCCGCTTCCCGATCCTCTTCCGCTCGTCACCGTTCAGCTGCCGATCTACAACGAGATGTACGTCGCCGATCGGCTGATCGATGCCGTCTGCCGGATGGAGTATCCGCGCGATCGGCTGGAGATCCAGGTGCTGGACGATTCGACCGACGAGACGACGAGCGTGGCCGAGCGGGCGGTGCGGCGGCACGCGGCCGACGGCGTGAACATCCGCTACGTGCACCGGACCGAGCGAAGCGGCTTCAAGGCTGGCGCGCTCGAGGCGGGGCTGCAGGTGGCCACCGGCGAGTACGTGGCGATCTTCGATGCCGACTTCGTGCCGGCCCCCGACTTCCTGCGCCGCACCGTCCCGTATTTCGCCGATCCCCGCGTGGCCATGGTGCAGGCGCGCTGGGGTCACATCAACCAGAACTACTCGCTCCTCACGAAGATCCAGTCGATCCTCCTCGACGGCCACTTCGTGCTGGAGCACGGCGCGCGCAACCGATCGGGACTCTTCTTCAACTTCAACGGGACGGCGGGCATCTGGCGGCGCGCGGCGATTGCGGACGCGGGGGGATGGCAGCACGACACCCTGACCGAGGACCTCGATCTCAGCTATCGCGCGCAGCTCCGCGGCTGGTCGTTCGTGTTCGTGCAGGACCTCGTGTCTCCGGCCGAAGTGCCCGTGGAGATGAACGCCTTCAAGTCGCAGCAGCACCGCTGGGCGAAGGGGTCCATCCAGACCTGCCGCAAGCTGCTGCCGCGCATCCTCCGCTCCGACCTGCCGTTCGGCGTCAAGGTCGAGGCGTTCTTCCATCTGACGGCGAACGTCAACTACCTCCTCATGTGCGTGCTCTCGGTGCTGATGGCCCCGTCGATGGTCATCCGCTTCAACATGGGGTGGTACGAGATGCTGCTGATCGACGTGCCGCTCTTCTTTGCGGCCACGGCATCGGTGGCCAACTTCTACATGGTGTGCCAGCGCGAGCTGCACGCGGACTGGACCACTCGTCTGAAGTACCTGCCGTTCCTCATGTCGATCGGGATCGGCCTCACCGTGAACAACACGCGGGCGGTGCTCGAGGCGCTCTTCAACCGCCAGGGCGAGTTCGCCCGCACGCCGAAGTACCGCATCGAGGGGCAGGCCGACGAGTGGATCGGCAAGAAGTACCGCCAGAGCTTCGTCGTCCAGCCGATGATCGAGCTGGCCCTCGGCCTCTATTTCACGGCCACCATCTTCTACGCGCTCGCCAACGGCATCTTCGGGACGCTGCCCTTCCTGGTGCTCTTCCAGCTCGGCTTCCTCTACACGAGCCTGCTCTCGATCGTCCAGCAGTACGCGGGCAACGACGTGGTGCTGAAGCCCGAGGAAGTCTGAGCTAGAATCCAGGCACTCCGCTCAAGCCAAGGAGCCACCGAATGAACTTCGCGCGGATTGCTGCGGCCGCCGTTGTCGCGTGGATCGCCTCGATCGCGGTCGGCTTCTTCGTCAACACCGTCCTGTTGGCGGACCTCGCGCTCGCCAACACGCCCCCGATGCGCCAGGAGGCGGAGCTGATGGGACTGCTCCCCGTGGGGTTCGTCTTCCTGCTGGTCGGCTTTTTCGCCTTTGCCTACGCCTACGCCAAGGGGTACGAAGGCGGCAGCGGGGTCATGGAGGGCGTTCGCTTCGGCGTGCTCGTCTCGCTCATCGTGATCGGGTTCGGGCTGATCTGGCAGTACGTGGCGTTCCCGATCAGCGGAACGATGGCCGCCGCCATCATCGTCGACGCCGTCGTCGAGTTCTCGATCTACGGTGCGATCGTTGGCGCGATCTACCGGCCCGTTGGGGTGCCCGCCCGGCGGGCAGTCGGCGCGTAGAGCTGGCAGCGGGCCGATGGCGACGACGGAAAAGGCCAGGGGCGGGCTCGAGGACGTCGTCGCGACCTCCTCGGCGATCTGCTATCTGGACGGCGAACGGGGCGTGCTCGCCTATTGCGGGTACGACATCCACGACCTGGCCAGGTCCGCGACCTTCGAGGAGGTCTGCTACCTGCTGTGGCACCGGCGGCTGCCGACGCGCGCCGAGCTGGGCGATCTGCAGTCGCAGCTGGCCGCCGCGCGCCCGTTGCCCGAGCCGATCGTCCGACTCATGCGCATGCTGCCGCCCGTGGACGGGATGGACGCGTTGCGCACGGTCGCGTCGGCCCTGGCGCACTACGACGCGGAGGCCGGCGACGCCTCGCCTGCCGCGCAGTACCGCAAAGCCGTCCGTCTTACCGCGCAGATCGGCACGATCGTCGCCACCTGGGGCCGCCTGCGGGCCGGCGGCGGCGCCATCGCCCCGGATCCGGTGATGGGCCACGCGGCCAACTTCCTGTACCTGCTGACGGGGGAGCGTCCAGATGCGACCGCGTCCCGTGCGTTCGACGTGGCCCTCACGCTCCACGCCGACCACGAGCTGAACGCCTCGACGTTCGCCGGACGCGTCACCGCGGCCACGCTCAGCGACATCTATTCGGCCGTGGTGGCCGCCATCGGGACGCTCAAAGGGCCCCTGCACGGCGGGGCCAACGCGGAGGTCATGAAGATGCTGCTCGACCTGGGGGAGACCGCGACGGGCGAGCGGGTGGACGAGGTCGTCCGCGCCAAGCTCGCGCGCAAGGAGAAGATTCCGGGGTTCGGCCACCGCGTGTACCGCACCGAGGATCCGCGCGCCACGCACCTGCGGCAGATGTCGCGCGAGCTCGGGAAGCGCGCAGGCAAGACCGCCTGGTTCGACATGTCGCAGCGCATCGAAGCGCTGGTGACGACGGAGAAGAAGCTGAACGCGAACGTCGACTTCTACTCGGCGTCCACGTACTACACGCTGGGCATTCCCCTCGATTTGTACACGCCGATCTTCGCCGTCAGCCGCGTGTCCGGCTGGACGGCGCACATCCTGGAGCAGTACGCCAACAACCGGCTCATCCGGCCGCGGGCCGAGTACACCGGCCCTGTGTATCCGCAGCGCTTCGTCCCGCTCGATCAGCGGTAGTCGAGGCCGGAGGCCGTGAGGCCTCCGAGCGTCCGCGCGGACTTGGGCCATGTCTCGGAGGTGGGGTACAGTCCTGGCGTGCCCCAGGTCCTCATCGAGAACCCGATCCTCAACTCCCCTTTCGAGGAGCCACGCCGCCACTTCAAGTTCGATGATGAGGGCATCACCAACGAGGTCATCGAACAGCGGCGTGCCAGCTCGTACTTCATCCCGATTGCGCAGCCGAAGAAGAAGGGGAAGCAGCTGCAATTCGAGACCGAGTGGACCCGCGATCGACTCGAAGAGAACCGGCTGGTCAACCTGATTCGCGACAGGGTCCGCCAGTGGCGCCGCGGCGGACACGTCGGCGTGACGGCCACCACGGCACGCCTGCTGGAGTACTGGACCGACCCTGAACGCGAGAAGAAGCTGTTCTTCTGCCAGATTGAAGCCGTCGAGACCGCCATCTACGTTGCGGAGGTCGCGCGCAAGTACGGTGACGTCTGGATCGACCATGACCTGCGGGGGGCCAACGATACCGCCAATCCCGGCCTGCCGCGCCTCGCGCTCAAGATGGCCACCGGATCGGGGAAGACGGTTGTGATGGCGATGCTCATCGCCTGGCAGGCGCTGAACAAGCTCGACGACCGCCGCGACGCCCGGTTTTCAGACGCGTTTCTGATCGTCACACCGGGCATCACCATCCGCGATCGCCTGCGCGTGCTGCTGCCGACCGATCCGGACAACTACTATCGGCAACGCGACATCCTGCCGCCCGATCTGCTGGACCGGCTGTCGCAGGCGCGCATCCTCGTTACCAACTATCACGCGTTCCTGCCGCGGGAGCAGGGTGATGCCGCGCGGCTGACGAAGGCGATTCTCGCTCGGGGCCAGGCCGGCGCCTTTGTCGAGACGCCTCACCAGGTCGTGCGGCGCGTGTGCCGGGATCTCGCCGGCAGGAAGCACATCGTGGTCATCAATGACGAGGCGCACCACTGCTATCGTCGAAAGCCAGATGGCGAGGCGGAAGTCCTGAGAGGCGAGGAGCGAACCGAGGCCGAGAAACGCGACAAGGAGGCGCGCGTCTGGCTGTCGGGACTCGAATCCGTGAGGGACAAGATCGGGATACGGACGATCTACGACCTGTCGGCCACGCCGTTCTTCCTGAAGGGCTCCGGGTATCCGGAGGGGACGCTCTTTCCCTGGGTCGTCTCCGACTTTTCCCTCGTCGACGCCATCGAGAGCGGCATCGTCAAGGTGCCACGAGTGCCAGTGGCCGACAACTCGATGACGGGAGAGCAGCCCACCTATCGCAATCTCTGGCTGCGCATCCGTGACGGCCTACCAAAGAAGGGCCGCAAGACCGATGCGGTGAGCGGCGAACCCAAGCTGCCGGCCGAGCTCCAGGGCGCGCTTCACAGCCTGTACGGCAACTACGAGCAGGCGTTCGCGCGTTGGGAGCAGAACACCGAAGCCCGGCTGCGGGGTCTCACGCCGCCCGTATTCGTGGTCGTGTGCAGCAATACCAACGTGTCGAAGCTCGTGTTCGACTACGTGGCCGGCTGGGGGAAGGCGCTGCCGGACGGATCCGAGATGATCGTACCTGGCGCACTGCCGCTCTTCAGCAACGAAGACAACGGACGCTGGTCGGCGCGGCCGAATACCATTCTCGTGGACTCCGAGCAGCTCGAGTCGGGCGAGGGGATGACGCCCGAGTTCAAGAAGATCGCGGCGGCCGAGATCGAGGAATTCAAGGTGGAGTACCAGCAGCGATTCCCAGGGCGGAGCGCCGAGGACTTGAGTGACGAGGACCTCCTCCGAGAAGTGATGAATACCGTCGGCAAGCCTGGAAAGCTGGGGGAGCACGTCCGCTGCGTCGTCTCGGTGTCGATGCTCACCGAGGGGTGGGATGCGAACACCGTGACGCACATCCTCGGCGTTCGGGCATTCGGGACGCAGCTTCTGTGCGAGCAGGTCGTCGGACGCGGCCTGCGCCGGATGAGCTACGCGGTCAGTGAAGACGGGCGGTTCACCCCCGAGTATGCCGAGGTGTACGGTGTACCGTTCTCGTTCATCCCGACCTCGGGTTCGACGACATCGGCAAGGCCTGGCGCGCTGCCGACGCGCGTGAGGGCGTTGGAGGATCGCATCGCCTGCGAGGTCACATTTCCACGGCTGGTCGGCTACCGCTATGAGATCCCTTCGCGGAAATTGGGAGCGGTCTTCTCGGACGAGTCGAGGCTGGCACTGTCGACCGCGGACGTCCCGACGAAGACCGAGAACCGGCCGATCGTGGGCGAGGGAAGCATCCACACGCTGGACGACCTCAGGAAGCGCCGTGAGGCCGAAGTCGCGTTCCTGCTGGCCAAGCTGACGCTCGAGAAGTACTTCCGCCAGGACAGCGAGCCGCGCACGGAGCGGCCGTCCGCGCACCGATTCGACGCCGACGTGCAGGCGTGGCTCTTTCCGCAGCTTCTGGCGATCACGAAGCGGTGGCTCGCCGAGTGCGTTACGTGCAAGGACAACACCTTTCCTCAGCTTCTGCTGCTGATCGAGTTCGCCCATGACGCGGCCGATCGGATCTACAAGGCGATCGTGGCGAGCGACGAGGGCACCCCGGCCCTGCGGCCGCTGCTCCGACCCTACGACACGATCGGCTCGACACGCCATGTGGACTTCGATACGACCAAGGCCGTCTATCCGACCGATCCGGCGAAGTGCCATGTGTCACACGTGGTGGCCGACACCGGCTCATGGGAGCAGAAGCTCGCGCAGTCGCTCGAGGAGATGCCGGAAGTCGCGTGCTACGTCAAGAATCAGGGAATCAATTTCTCCATCCCCTATACGCTGAATGGGGAGGACAAGCAGTTCTATCCCGACTTCATCGCCCGCATCGGGGACCTGCATCTAGTCATCGAGGTGTCCGGGCAGCCGCGGAAGGACAAGGCGGCGAAGGTGAGCACGGCGCGGACGCTCTGGATCCCCGCGGTGAACAACCACGGCGGATTCGGCCGCTGGGCATTTGTGGAGGTCACCGACCCGTGGGACGCGCAGCGGACGATTCGCGCCGTGGCGGCGGCCGCAGGCGCCGCAGTCTCGGCGAATGTCTGAACAAGGCCCGCCGCTGACATGTGCCGTTTTCCTCGAAAGAGTGGCCCATTGGACCACTCCTGACCGCCGGTGCGTTTAAGATTCATCTGGACACCTATGGGCAAGATCACTGAGGTTCCCGTCACCCCAGAGGTGCTGGACTGGGCGATAGGCGAATCTGGCTACAGCCTGCCCGAGCTGGCGGATGCCGCCGGCGTCGAGCTTCAGGATTTGAATGCCTGGCTGAAGGGCGAGGCGCGCCCCGGGGTCACCGCGGTGCGGTCTCTGGCCCAGACGCTGCGGCGCCCCGTCGCCGCGTTTCTCCTGCCGCACCCTCCGGCGGGAGAGAGTCCGGATGTGCGCTTCCGTCACATGCCAGGTGCGCATTCGAGGCCTCTTACGCCAAGCGAACGTCGGTACCTTCGCAAGGCCTCCCGGTTGCAGCGGATGATCGCGTGGCTGGCGACGGAGATGCGCGAGCTGACTCCGACCGTGCCGCATGCAAGCCTGAACGACGATCCAACGACAGTCGCAAATGTTGTTCGGGATAGGCTTGCGATTTCCGTTACCGCACAGTTCCAATGGATGTCCGCGTCCGCCGCGTTTGATGGGTGGCGCGAGGCGGTCGAGGACGTCGGCGTCGCCGTCTTTCTCTTCCAGATTGGTTCAGCCAGCTGTCGTGGGTTTTCCCTGTGGCACGACAGGGCCCCAGTGATCGCCGTGAACACTGCCTGGAACGACGAGGCACGCATCTTCACGCTGTTTCATGAGCTCGGCCACCTGATAACCCGTACGAACTCAGCGTGCGTCGCTGCGCCGCCAGCTGCGGTCAGCGGGGCGTGGGATCCTGCAGAGCGGTGGTGTGAGCACTTCGCCGCCGCGGTGCTCGTGCCCGAGGCCGCGTTGCACGAGCTCCTCGCCGCGCGCCTCGGCGCCCGCGCGAGGAAGGTGACGGACGTTACGACCGTGCGCTGGATCGCAACCAGATTCCGGGCGAGCCTGCGTGCGGTGACACTGCGGCTGATCGAGCTGCGCCTGGCGAACTGGGATCTTTATCGCGAGCTTCCACCAAGCGGAGATGCCAGGCGCGGAGGTGGCGGTGGCAAGGGGCGAGACCGGCAGGAGATTCAGGAAGACCAACTTGGTGGCCGCGCCCTCGAGCTGTTCCGGCGCGCCGTCGATTCCGATGTCGTCAGCCGATCACAGGCGCTGACCTATCTCGACGTGCCCGATCTCGCGCTCGACTCAATCGGCACGCGCGTGTAATGGCGGCGTCGCCGATCTGGTGCCTCGACACCTCGTCCCTCATCGTCATTCGATCGCAGTTCTCGCGTGATGCGCAGAAGCTCGTACTGGACGGCCTTGGCGCTCTCGTAGACGCAGGACGCCTTCGGTTTCCTCGCGAGGTCGTGACGGAGTTGGAGCGGTATGAAGGTGTTGACAACCCCGCGCTGCGGTGGGCGAAGTCGCATCACGGAGCAGCGACGCAGCTCCGGCCTTCGCTTGAGGACGTTGCCGCCGTGCTGGCCGAAGTGCCGGAAGTACTCGACGCCGACAAGGAGGGGGTGGAAGAAGCGGACTCGTACGTGCTCGCCTTGGCCTATCGACTGGTCACGGACGGCGAGGACGCACGCGTGGTGACCGAGGAGTTCAAGACGACCGTTGCGAAGATGCCACTTGGGAGCGCCGCTGGGTACCTGCGTATTCCGAGCGTGTCGCTTCGAACGATGCTGAAGTTCGAGAGTATCCTGGAGTTTTGACGACACGAATAGATAATGGACGGTTTCACTTTTATCATTCGCTATATTCGCTATCTTGTCGATCTCGTGTGGGGCTGGTTTGGCGTGGTAGGTGGCATCGATTAGAGATATACGGCGATCTTGGAAATATTGACGTTGCCGCCTGGGGCGACGTCAAGCTCGAGTCCAGCGTGGCCCGATGAATGGCCACGCGTTACCACGTTGCGCAGGACCACTTTGGAGTGGCGTAATGGCCACTGGCTCTCCGATCGAATGGACAGAGGCCACCTGGAATCCGGTGACCGGGTGCGACAAGGTGAGTCCCGGGTGCGCGCACTGCTATGCAGAGCGGATGGCCAAGCGGCTTCAGGCGATGGGACAGCCCAACTACGCCCACGGATTCGAGGTGACGCTCCAGGAGAACATGCTGGAGCTGCCGCTTCGCTGGCGGCGGCCGAAGCGTATCTTCGTGAACTCGATGAGCGATCTGTTCCACGACCAGGTACCTGATGCCTTCATTCAGCGGGTGTTCTCTGTCATGCGCCGAGCGGACTTGCACGAATATCAGATCCTGACCAAGCGGTCGGAGCGGCTGGCGGCTCTGCATCGCTCGCTCCCGTGGGCGCCGCACATCTGGATGGGCGTGAGCGTCGAGAACGCCCGGTTCGTGCATCGGATCGACCACCTGAGAGCCACCGATGCGCGGGTGAAGTGTCTCTCGCTGGAACCGCTGCTCGGACCGCTCACAGGCCTCGACCTTCGCGGGATCCACTGGGCGATCGTGGGCGGCGAGTCCGGGCCGCGGGCGCGCCCGATGCAGCCGTCCTGGGTGCTCGACATCCGCGATCAGTGCCGCGCCGCCGGCGTCGCGTTCTTCTTCAAGCAGTGGGGCGGCGTGTTCAAGAGCAGGACGGGGCGTGAGCTCGAGGGGCGCACGTGGGACGAGATGCCGGCCGCCGCGCACGCCCCAGCGCGGCAGTGGCCCCTTCGATCCATCGAACATCGGGCGTAACGGACAGGAATGGCCAGGAAGCCTTCGAAGAGCACGGGTCCGACGCCGGTCGAGGCGATCAAGCACAAGGACTCGCGAGTCAACATTCCCACCGAGGAGCTGCGCGACTTCGTGGCAGACGAGGAGCGGGCCCCGAAGCGGATCCTGTACCCGCGCGATCCGTCGCTCGATCCGCAGCTCGTATGGAAAGGGAAGGACGAGCAGGACGCCCGGCCCCTCGAAGTGCCGGTGGTGCCGATCTACATCCAGGAGAAGATGCACCCCCAGGCGCTCATCGAGAACCTGCGCGACACCGCGAAGGCCGGCGAGCCGGAACCGGAGCTGACGCTCTTCGACGACTTCAACGGCCTCGAAGACGACTTCTCGAAGAAGGTGGACTTCTACAGCCACCGGACCGACCGGCAGCCGCACTGGTCGAACCGGATGATCCTCGGCGACTCGCTGCTGGTGATGACGAGCCTGGCCGAGAAGGAGGG
>JACQTK010000168.1 GCA_016210845.1 Acidobacteriota bacterium
CGGCGCTATGCCTTACACCTTGACCGTCAACGGCCGGTCGACCACGGTGGACGTGCCGGGCGACATGCCCCTGCTGTGGGTGATCCGGGACGTGTTGAACCTGAAGGGGACCAAGTTCGGCTGCGGCATCGGCCAGTGCGGGGCCTGCACGGTGCACGTGCGGGGCCGGGCGATCCGCTCGTGCCAGCTGCCCGTGTCGATGGCGGCCGACGCGCCGATTACGACGCTGGAAGGCCTGTCGGCCGACGGGACGCATCCGCTGCAGCTGGCGTGGCAGGAGATCGACGTGCCGCAGTGCGGCTACTGTCAGGCGGGCCAGATCATGTCGGCGGCGGCGCTGCTGGCGGCGACGCCGCGGCCGACGGATGCGGACATCGACCGCGCGATGAGCGGCAACCTCTGCCGCTGCGGGACGTATCTGCGGATCCGCGAAGCCATTCACCGGGCGGCGGCGCTGCCGCGGCCCACGCAGACGGCCACGGTCGCCGGAGGCCTTCCGGCCTCCGGTCAGGTTTCCGGGCGATAGGAGGGCGACATGGCACCGATGGTCGTGACTCGCCGCGCGTTCCTGAAGGTCACGGCGCTGGCCGGCGGCGGCATGCTGGTGGCCACCTATCTCGATCCCGTGACGGAGCTGCTGGCCCAGGGTCCGCAAGGGCCGCGGCCGACGTTCGTCCCGAGCGCCTTCGTGAAGATTACGCCCGACAACGTGGTGACGATCGTCGCGAAGAACCCCGAGATCGGCCAGGGCGTGAAGACGTCGCTGCCGATGCTGATTGCCGAGGAGCTCGAGGTGCCGTGGGACCTCGTCCGCGTGGAGCAGGCGGACCTCGACGAGGCGCGCTACGGCCAGCAGTTCGCGGGCGGCAGCACGGCGACGCCCATCAACTACGATCCGCTGCGGCAGGTCGGAGCCGCCGTGCGCGACATGCTGATCGCGGCCGCCGCGCAGACGTGGGGCGTGCCTGCAGCAGACTGCTACGCGTCCGCGGGCGCTGTGCACCACCGCCCCACGGGCCGGTCGCTCACCTACGGCCAGCTCGCGGCGACGGCCGCCACGCTGACGCCGCCCGACATGGCGACGGTCCGACTCAAGGCTCCGTCCGCCTTCACCATCCTCGGCCAGCGCACGGGGGGCGTGGACAACCGGGCCATCGTCACCGGCCAGCCCACGTTCGGCATCGACTTCACGCTGCCTGGCATGTTGTACGCGGTGTACGAGAAGTCGCCGGTGTTTGGCGGCAAGGTGGCGAGCGCGAACCTCGAGGAGATCCGCGCGCTGTCTGGCGTGCGTCATGCCTTCGTCGTCGAAGGCACTGACGACACGCGCGGCCTGATGCCTGGCGTGGCCATCGTGGCCGACAGCTGGTGGCAGGCGCAGAGCGCGCGCCGACGGCTGCGCGTGACCTGGAACGATCCGCCCGCCACGGCGCAGCAGAGCAGCGAGGGTTGGGCGCGCGGGGCGCAGGAGCTGTTCGCGCGCGGGCCGCAGTTCCCGCTGCGCGTGGACGGCGACGTCGACGCGGCGCTGGCCGCCTCCGGTGTGAAGGTGGTCGAGGCGGCTTACGCCTATCCGTTCCTGTCGCATGCACCGCTCGAGCCGCAGAACGCCACGGCGCACTACCGCGACGGGCGGATGGAGATCTGGGCGCCCACGCAGACGCCGCAGGCGGGACGGCAGCTCGTCTCGCAGGCGCTCGGCATACCGACCGAGAGCGTTACGGTCCACCTCCAGCGCGCAGGCGGCGGGTTCGGCCGCCGGCTCACCAACGACTACATGGGGGAAGCCGCCGCCATCGCCAAGGAGATCGGTGTGCCCGTGAAGGTGCTGTGGACGCGCGAAGACGACATGCGCCACGACCACTATCGCCCGGGCGGCTTCCATTTCCTGAAGGCGGGTGTCGACGCCTCGGGACGGCTGATGGCGTGGCGAAACCACTTCGTCAGCTACGGCGATGCCGCCCGCGGCGCGGACGGCTACTCGAACTCGGCCAACATCAACGCAGACCAGTTCCCTGCGCGGTTCGTCCCCAACTTCGACTTCCAGGGGTCGCTGCTGCCGCTCGGCGCGCCGACGGGCGCCATGCGCGCTCCCCGCAGCCACGCCTTTTCGTGGGTGTTCCAGTCGGTCCTCGACGAGCTGGCGCAGACGGCGGGGAAGGATCCGATCGCGTTCCGGCTCGAGATTCTGTCGGGGCCCGCGATGCCGCCGCCGGAGAGGGGCGGCGACGGCTTCGACGCGGCGCGTATGCGCGGCGTCCTCGAGCTGATTCGCGATCGGTCCGGGTGGGGCTCGCGGCGGCTCCCCAGCCGCACGGCGATGGGCGTGGGCTTCCAGTACAGCCACCGTGGCTACTTCGCCAATGTCGCGGACGTCACCGTGAGCGCGGACAACGCCGTCAGGGTGAACAAGGTCTGGGTGGCGGGCGACATCGGCAGCCAGATCGTCAACATGAGCGCCGCGTCCAACCAGGCGCAGGGTGGCGTGATCGAGGGCATGAGCCACCTGATGAACTGGGAGATCACGTTCTCGGGCGGCAAGGCCGTGGAGAGCAACTTCCACCAGTACCAGCCGGCGCGCATGGCGCAGGCGCCGCCGGAGGTCGAGGTGCACTTCCTGCCGACCGACAATCCGCCCACGGGGCTCGGCGAGCCCGCGCTGCCGCCCACGCTGCCCGCCATTGCCAACGCCATCGCGGCGGCGACCGGCCGGCGGGTCCGAACGCTGCCGCTGGCGAAGAGCGGATACCGGTGGGCGTGACGCTGAGCCTTCACGGGCCGGTCTAAAGAGGTCTAAAGACCGGCCCGTACAGCAGCGTTGTTGTAGGGGCCGACCTTCCGCCTTCGCATAACGCTTCGGCGGACCGCCGTAGCCTTGGCGGAGGCGGTCAGGTCGGCCCTCCGCTCGCACGACTATCTCACCACCACCGCATACATCGCCGACAGAGACGTGCTTGAATAATCGCGTGGCGACACCTGACTTCCAGGGCCTCACCGTCCTCTCACTCGAGAGCCGCCGGAGCCGCGAGATGGCGGCGCTGATCTCGACCTACGGCGGTCGGCCGATCGTCTCGCCCGCGCTCCGTGAGGTTCCCCTCGAGTCGAATCCCGATGCGCTCGCCTTCGCCGACGCGCTGCTCCGCGGCGAGTTCGACCTCGTCATCCTGCTCACCGGCGTCGGCACCCGTGCGCTGCTGGAGGTCGTGACGCGCGTCCATCCCCGGGAAGCGTTCGTGGCGGCGCTGGCGCGCACGAAGGTCGTGGCGCGCGGACCAAAGCCGCTGGCCGTGCTCCGCGAGCTCCAGGTGCCGGTCTGGGCGGCGGCGCCCGAGCCGAACACGTGGCGCGAGATCCTCGCCGCCGTCGATGCGAAGGTCGCAGAGGTAGCCGGAGGCCTCCAGGCCTCCGGGGAGGTCGCCGGGCAACCGCTGAAGGACCTGCGCGTGGCCGTGCAGGAATACGGCGAGTCGAACCCCGATCTGCTGCAGGGGCTCGAGGCGCGCGGCGCGCGTGTGACGCGCGTGCCCGTGTATCGCTGGGCGCTGCCCGAGGACGTCGGGCCGCTGCGGTCTGCCGTGGATGCGCTGGCACGCGGCGAGATCGACGTGGCCCTGTTCACGACCGCCACGCAGGTGGTGCACCTGTTCCAGGTGGCCGACACCATGCAGCGTGCCGAGGCCGTACGCGAGGGTCTTCGGCGGGCCGTCGTGGCTTCGATCGGTCCTACCACGTCCGAGGAGCTGCGCGAGCGGGGCCTCGCCGTCGACCTCGAGGCGTCCCATTCGAAGATGGGGCTGCTCGTCCGCGAGGCGGCCGGGCGCGCCCCCGACCTGCTGCGCGCGAAGCGATCGCGTCCCTGATTCCATGACGGGCTCATTCGCACCATCCCCACGTGCGGAGAGGCGGACCTTCAAAACGCCTGCAGCGGGCGTAAGATCCGCCTATGCCGACCTCCGACGAACTGCTCGAGCTGGCCGAGCGATGCGCGGACAGGCTGGAGCTGGACGGCGCGTTGCGCCACGTCCCCTCGTTCTCCGATACCGAGGACCAGTGCGAGGACGAGTACGAGGAGCTGCTGCAGGCGATTCACGAGGACGAGCTGTTCGCGCCCGTCGACATCCAGCGGCAGGAGCAGCTCGTGGACCAGATTGCCGCGGCGCTGCCCGAGGACAAGCGGACGCTGATCGTCGAGCTCGCCGACAACCACGCGCGGCACGTGTGGCTCCAGCAGGAAGGGGCGTATCACGTGGGCCTCGCGGTGGGCCGCAAGCTCCGCCTGCGGCGCGAGTCGTAGGAATTGTCAGCCGGACAGCCGGAACGCCCGCTCGTAGGATGATTCCGGCATGTCGCTGGCGTATCTCCACTACGACGTCTTCACGAACCAGCCGCTCGTCGGCAATCAGCTCGCCGTGTTTCTGGACGGCCGCGGCCTGTCGAGCGCACGCATGCAGAAGCTGGCGCGCGAGATGAACTTCTCGGAGAGCACGTTCATCCTGCCGCCCGAGGCGGCCGACACCGACGTCCGCATGCGCATCTTCACGCCGGCAAGCGAGCTGCCCATGGCGGGCCATCCCACCATCGGCAGCGCGTTCGCGCTGGCCCAGACGGGCGCCATCGCGGCTGGGGCGTCGCGCGTGGTGTTCGGGCTGGGTGTGGGTCCCACGCCGGTCGATCTGGAGTGGGACGAGAACGGCCGACTGCGGTTTGCGTGGATGACGCAGCCGAACCCTGTGTTCGATCCGCCGGTGGACGATCGGGCGGGAGCCGCGGCGGCGCTCGGGCTGTCAGCTGGAGATCTCGACGCCGGTCTTCCGGTGCAGCAGGTCTCGTGCGGCGTGCCCTACATGCTGGTGCCGCTGCGCGATCGCGGTGCCGTCGATCGTGCCGAGCTCGATCCCGCCGCCTCCCGCGCGTGCATGCTCGCGAATGCGATGAATCCCGCCGCGTGCTTTTTCCTCTTCAGCGTCTCGACCGACCGCTCGACGGAGACGGCGTACAGCCGGATGTTCGCACCCGGCTTCGGCATTACGGAGGATCCGGCGACAGGAAGCGCCGCCGGGCCGCTCGGGTGCTACCTGGTGCGCCACGGCGTCGTCAGCGGCGATGCCGCGCGCCGCATCGTCAGCCGCCAGGGCGTGGCGATGGGGCGGCCCAGCACGCTCCATATCTCGATCGGCTCGACCGGAGGCGAGATCTCGGAGGTGAAGGTGGGCGGGGAGGCCGTGCTCGTCGCCCGTGGCGAGGTGTTGGACCGCTATGCGGCCCGGAACGCGGATTTTGTTCCCGTTGTACCCTCCGCATAGCGGTCCTAGGCGCGCGGAGCGCGCCAAAGAAATACTGGCAACCAGCCAAGGGGCTCTGCGGGGATATCAAGGGGCAGAGCCCCTTGGCTGGTTGGTGGCCTGTAAAGGGCCGTAGAGGGCGCCCCACGTACGGACGGCGGTCGGACGTAGGGCCGTACGTATGGCTGGCGTACCGTGGGCGGGCCTTCAGGGCCCGCCCAACGACCATTCCACGCCGATCGCCCCGATCGCCTTTGAGTCCTTGCCGGCATTCATCGCCCGCGTCATCTCGCCGAGAGCCTGATACTCGACCGCGCCGCGGACGTTCCACGCACCTGCCGTCGTCCGGCGGCCGATTGGAACGGTTACGATCCCTGCAGCGCTGAAGAGGCCGAATCGGCGATCTCTGCCGGCGAGCTCGTAATAGTCGCCGAGGCTGAGGCCGGGCTTCAGCGGAACGGCGATCGTCACGAACCTCGCCGCGTGCCCCGGCGAAACGCCGAGCTCGAGGTATTTCCCCGCGGCGAGCCCGCCATCGAGCTGTCCGAGGCCCGGACGCGTGACGAGCTCGAATGCGGCCAGGGCGTACGGCCGCAGAAGACGGCGGCCGAGCGCGCTTCGGTCGTCGAGCGCCACCTTCAGCGTCAGCTCGTTGACCGGCGTGAACATGTTGTTCGGGCTCGTGTACCTCGTGAACGTCGTCCCGACGGTCATGCCCGGTCCCCATCCGACATTCAGCCCCGCGTACACATCGGACTCGTACCAGCGTTCGCCGCTCGGCCCATCGGAACCGGTCCACCCGCTGTGAAGACTGCTTCGTGTGCCGGCATTGATCTCGACGCGCGTGGCGGCGGAGTCGCTCGACCAGAGCGCAAGCCGCCCGTCGACGCGCGGCCACAGGATGACGCCCGTATCAAGGGCGAGCCCTTGGCTGGTTCGACACGGGTGATGCAGGTTCGCTTCGGGCCCTATACGCTGGACGACCGCGCGCGTACTCTTCACCGCGGGACGCAGACCATCCATCTGTCGCCGAAAGCGTTCGACCTCCTGACGCTGCTCGTGCGCCAGCGCCCGGAGGCCCTTTCCAAGGCGGAGATCTACCAGCGGCTGTGGCCGGACACGTTCGTGTCCGAAGGCAACCCCGCCGTCCTCGTCGCCGAGATTCGCGATGCGCTCGGCGACAGCGCACGCAACCCGAAGTTCATCCGGACCGTGCACCGATTCGGCTACGCGTTTTCAGGGGCAGCCATGGAGGTCGGCGGGGCCGGCGCGGCCCCCGAGCCAGCGCCCTGCTGGCTTGCCTGGGGCACGCGGCGCGCGCCGCTGGCGATCAGCCGGAACGTGCTCGGCCGCGACCCCGCCGCGGATGATCGCGTTCCCCTCGATGAACGACTCCCGTCTCCTTCTCGCCGACGGCAGGTTCCTCGCCTTCGACGAGAAGAACGGCGAAACGCGCGACGACGCGAGAGTGCTGGTGATCGACGGCAACGAGACCCGGACGGTCGCCGCGACCCGGTTCGCGGAAGGATCGCCGAAATTCTCGCCCGACGGCCGCTGGATCGCGTACGCGTCCGACGAATCCGGCATGCCCGAAGTGTACGTCCAGCCCTCGGCCGGGCCCGGACCGAAGATTCAGATCTCGAGCGGCGGTGGGTTCGATCCCGTGTGGCGCCGTTCCGGCGGCGAGCTCTACTACCGCAGCCGCAACCGGATGATGGTCGTGTCGGTCGGCACGGCGCCGGTGTTTCGCGCCTCGACGCCGCGAATGCTCTGGGAGGCCCCGTATTCCGACGGCGTGGCGTCCTCGTGCGGCATGCCGGGCGTGAGCTCGTCGAACTATGACGTGACCGCCGATGGACAGCGTTTTCTGATGGTGCGCGACGAGGATCAGGAGACCGGCGGCAAGCGGATCGTCGTTGTGCTCAATTGGGCCGAAGAATTGCGGCGGCGGCAGTAATATACCTGCCCTATGAGCCGCTGCGTCCTGACCGTTCTGTGCATCGCCCTTCCGCTGGCCGCGACGACTGCCGGCCAGGCCACCCGCTCCGCGGCACTCGACGCCGCCTTTGCCGCCTTCTGGGACGCCGATGACGTCCGCGGCGCCGAGCGGGCGGGTCAGCGCATTGTCGAGGCCGGCGCCGACTTCGACGACGTCCTCGCGCGGCTCAGGGCCGGGCGCACGTACAAGAAGGAGGCGACCGGCACCCGGGAGATGGCAGCGACCGTCGAGGGGATTCGCCTCGATAACGTCGTCGAGATTCCGCCTGAATACGATCCCGCGAAGACGTGGCCGCTGCGGGTGCAGCTGCACGGCGGCGTCGGACGTCCGGCGCCGCGGAACGGCGAGCCTGGCGGGCGGCCGCTGACGAGCAGCCGGATTCCGGGCGAGCCGCAGATCTACCTGCATCCGCGCGCGTGGAACGGCGTGGAGTGGTGGCGGGCGCCGCAGGTCGACAACATCCTGAAGCTCGTCGACGCCGTCAAGCGGAAGTACAACGTCGATGAGTCGCGCATCTACGTCACGGGCATCTCCGACGGCGGCACCGGCGTGTTCTTCCTCGCCATGCGGGAGGCCACCGCCTGGTCCGCCTGCCTGGCGTTGAACGGTCATCCAGTCGTCCTGGCCAACGATCAGGTGGGCGCGGATCAGCAGCTCTACCCCACGAACCTCGCCAACTGTCCGATGTACCTCGTGAACGGGGGTCGCGATCCCTTGTATCCGGCGGCGTCGGTGGCGCCGTTTGTCCGGATGATGGAGCGCGCGGGGGCGTCGGTCGAGTTCCACGTGCATCCCGAGGCGGGTCACGACACGAGCTGGTGGCCGGTGGAGCGCCCCCTCTACGAAAAGTATCTGGCCGCGCATCCGCGCACGGCGCATCCCGCGTCGGTGGCGTGGGAGACCGATCGCACGGATCGGTACAACCGCGTCCGCTGGCTGGTGATCGATCGGCTCGGCGCGCGGGACTCGGACGTCGAGCTCGTCGACGTCAACAGCGTGGAGCTGCCCGCGGGCTACCGCGGGCCCGTGTACGAGAGGCGGCGCGGCTCTGGCCGCGTCGACGTCGTGCGCACGGGCAACACCTTCGACGCGCGGACGCGAGGCGTGCAGCAGTTCACGCTGCTGCTGTCGCCCGACGTCGTGGATTTCTCGCGGCCCGTGCGGGTGACGGTCAACGGCCGCGGCGTATTCGAGGGCGTGGTGACGAAGGATGTGGCCGCGCTCGTGAGGTGGGCCGCGCGCGACCACGATCGGACGATGCTCTACGGCGCCGAGCTGACGGTCGCGGTGCCGTGACGGAACCGCAGGACGCCATGTCGAAGCGCGTGCTCGTGCTGGGGCGGCTCGTGGTGGCACTGGGGGCCGCCTGGTTCGTGCTCCAGCCTGGCGTCGGATCCCAGGCGCAGCGTGAGGCGCCGCTCTTCGAGGTCGACTCCTTCTGGCCCAAGCCGCTCCCTGATCATTGGCTGCTCGGATCGACGATCGGTCTGTGGGTGGACGACCGGGATCGCGTGTGGATCATCCATCGCGGCTCCGCCACGCTCGACCCCAACGAGCGGACGCTCGAGCTCGATTCACCCACCGCCGTGGACTGCTGCACGGCGGCGCCGCCGGTGCTCGAGTTCGACGCCGGAGGCAGTCTGGTGGGCTCCTGGGGCGGGCCCGACGAGGGTACGAGTGGCCCTCCTCGAATCACGGGATCACGGTCGACCACAAGGGAAACGTCTGGATCGGCGGCAACGGCGCGGGAGACTCGCACATCCTGAAGTTCAGCCGCGCCGGGGAGTTCCTGCTGCAGGTGGGCCGCGCGGGGGCGCGCCAGGGGCCCCCCAGTGCGCAGGGCACACCGACCTACGTGGCGGGCAGCGATGACACCGCGAGCTTCGGCCGCATTGCGGAGATCATCGTCGATCCGCAGGAGAACGAGGCATACGTGGCGGACGGCTACGTGAACCGACGCGTGGCCGTGCTCGACGCCGACACCGGGAAGCTGAAGCGGTACTGGGGCGCGTACGGCCGCGCGCCGACGACAGCCCGCTGGGCCCGTACGATCCGGGGGCGCCTCGCGCGCAGCAGTTCCGCAATCCCGTGCACTGTGTCGCGCTCTCCGCGGACCGCCTGTTCTACGTGTGCGACCGTGTCAACAACCGCATCCAGCCCGTGTCGGCCGTGGATCAGGGCACGCCCTGGCGTGCGGCGCGGCGCTGAACTTCGGTACCTGCTCAACAGTCACCACAACGGCGATCGCGTCAGCGGCAACGCCAACGTCCGCCAGGACCTGGGCATCGACATCATCTACGACGACGAGTTCGCGGCGCTGCGATGAGCGGCCGGCGCGAGGCCCGTGGGCGGCCGAGCGCGTGGGATAATGGGCGAGTCGGGGCGTAGCGCAGCCTGGTAGCGCACCTGCCTTGGGCGCAGGGGGTCGCTGGTTCGAATCCAGTCGCCCCGACCATCTCAATGTTTTCGGCCTGTTTCTGACATCGCCCTAATCGGCGATTCCCCATCCTGCCCCATCAGGTCGCACCTACGGGATCACAAAAGGGATCACAGGTGGCCCAGGCTGTTCGCGCTCGGGCCTATCGGCGACGTCGCGCTGAATCTGTTCCGCGCTGAAAAGAATTACGGCCGCGCGAAGGTCTACCGCGGCGGCAATCGACTGCGAACCCTTAACAACAAAGCGGCCGACCCTGTTGATGAGTCGGCCGCTACCACAATCGCGGCTGCGGGGATGCCTCCCGAGTCGCGCGAGCGAGACGCTGTGATTCTGACACAGGCCGGCCCGCTCGTAAATGCGCCGATCGGATGGCGCCTCCGTGAAGTGATCCGGCACGCAGGACCGCACGCACGCTGCGCGGGGCCTGAGGATCGGCGCATGACGACGGCAACCATCCAGATGCTGCTGGTAGGCAGCTTGAAGGCGAACGACTACAACCCGAACCGGATGACTGCGGAGGCATTCGGGGCGCTCCTTGAGCGGCTGGATCCGTGCGATCCGGGGCGCCCGGAATGACCGGGCAAGCGAGGTTGGGCGCCGCGATGCGTCGCGGACGCGGCAAGTCGCCCCGGAGCCTCGCGCTCATCAAGGCCGCCTCGATGGTCCTCGCGGAGATTCAGCCGGCGACCGTCCGCGCGGTGTGTTACCGGCTCTTCACGATGGGGCTGATCACGTCGATGGCGAAGTCAGAGACGAACCGTGTCGGCGCGCAGCTCACTTGGGCACGCGAGACGCGCGCGATCCCGTGGGCGTGGATCGTCGATGAGACCCGTGCGCCCGAGCGGGTCAACGCCTGGGAGAACCCGGCCGCGTTCGTCGAGACGGTACAGCGGTCGTACCGGCGCGATCGGTGGACGGATCAACCGGAGTGGATCGAGGTCTGGAGCGAGAAGGGCACGATCCGCGGCACGCTCGCGCCCGTGCTCCACGCCTACGGGGTCACGTTCCGCGTGATGCACGGCTACGGCTCGGCGACGGCCGTCCATCAGGCCGCGCAGGACAGCCAGCACGGCGAGAAGCTGCTCACCGTGTTCTATGTCGGCGATCACGATCCCTCCGGCCTCCACATGAGCGAAGTTGATCTGCCGCGGCGCCTCAAGGAGTACGGCGGGGTGGTGGATCTGATTCGCCTGGCGCTCACCGAGCAGGACACGCGCAGCGGGCTCCCGTGGTTCGCGACGGAGACGAAGCGCCACGATCCCCGCTGTCGCTGGTACTGGGAGCGGCACGGCTCGCGTTGTTGGGAACTCGATGCCCTCTCGCCGGTCGTGCTCCGTGAGCGCGTCGAGCAGGCCATCGTTGAGCGGCTCGATCTCGCGGCCTGGAAGCGCGCCGAAGTCGTCGAACACGCTGAACGCGATTCGCTCACCAGCATCCTGAACACCTGGCCGGGTATTTCCGGGCAGGCCTCGAAATACGGGGATCGCCAGCCGTGACGAGGAACGCCCGCATGACCGCTAGGTATGCCGTCACCTTCGAGTTCGAGTCGAAGCCGATCCTGACCGTTCACGGGCACGTGTCCGCATCTGGAATGCCCACATTGGTGGCCGGCCGACAGCCGTGGTCGTCGGTCGTCGTGGTGATCGAGCGTGTGAGGCCGTCATTCGCGATCGACGACGACGCGGTCGTGAAGCCGGTCGCGGCCGTCACGGTCACGCCGGTCGGGATGGCGCAGCGGCCCGACGATCGTGGAACTTCCCGAGGACCGCTCGCGTGAAGATCACCGCGCGCGGCACTGTCCGCGTCCATGTGAAGTGGGATGCGCGCAAACCAGCAGCGCAGGTGATCCGGTAAGATGCCGCCGCGAACCGCCGTCCTGCCCTCAGAAGCGTGGCCTCGCTGGTTGACCGTCCGGTGGTGCGCCCGGTACATCGGCAAGTCGGAACGGGCCGTGCGCAAGATGGTGGAACGCGACGCGATTCCGCACACTAAGCGCGACGGCACGATCTATTTCGACCGGTTCGTGATTGACGTGTGGATGAAAGAAGGTACGCGTGTATCTCTCGAATCGGAGCGGCGTGTGGTACGCAGTCGGCAAGATTCACGGAGCCCTGTATCGCGTCAGTACCGGGTACCGCGGGCCGTCTGGGAGCAAGGCTTATCGGTTGGCGCAACGCCGGATGGTCGACATCGAACACGCTATCCGCAACGGCGTGCACGGCTGGTTGACCGCGCCGATTCCCACGCTCGCGACGTACTGGACCGAGACGTACCGGCCGACATACACGGTCCAGAAGCGCGCCCCCGAACGTGATGATCAGGTGATGGCGCACGCCCTGCCGATGCTTGGTAACCTCCGTCTCGACGAGGTCAAGAAATCAGATTGCGAGCGGTATCTCAACGAGCGCCGCCGCGCCGCCCACGCCAACCCGACCAGACGCACGCCAGGCCGCGTGTCAGAAGGCACCGTGCAACGCGAGCGGAGCTTTCTGCACGCCGTCTTCCAGCAGGCCGTGGAGGACGGCGTGCTCGACAAGAATCCGTGGCGGAAGATCGAGCGCGTCCCGTACGACGTGCGCGATCGCCTGCTGACCGAATCGGAGCAAGCCGTGCTCTTGGCGCGGCTGTCCCCACGCTATCAGCGGTTCGTCGTGTTCCTGCTCGGGACCGGGGTCCGTCTCGAGGAATGCCGGGGGATCCATCCCGCTCGTGATCTGAAACTCGACGCGCGGCTCGTGCGCGTGACGGGGAAATTCGGGAAGACGCGCGACGTGCCCCTGCCCGCGGAGCTCGTGCCGATCCTTACAGAGCAGTTGAACGCCGACGGCCATCTCTGGCCACAGAACCCGCAACGGTTGCGCGAGGTCCTGGCGAACGCCTGCCGAGAAGTACAGCCGTCGCCGGCCGGCACGCGGCCCCAGTACCAGAGGAAAGCTCAAACGCCAATCCCGCACGTGTCGCCGCACACGTTGCGGCATACGTTCGGCTGGCGCTGGCTGAAGGGCGGCGGCGACATCTACGGGCTGAGCAAAATCCTCGGGCACGAATCGGTCGCCGTCACCGAGAAGCATTACGCGCGGCTGCTGAACGAAGACCTACGGGCGAAGATGGATCTCGTCGACCTGGGGCTGCCGAAGCTGGCGACAAAAGGGAAGGTGATCAGGTGGAAGGGGCACGCGCAATGACGCGAGTCGTTGAGTGTCCGTATTGCGAAACTCGACGCGTGACCGACGAGATCGCGCCGCACTGCCTATTGCTGCGACGTGTTCATGTTGACGGTTCGGCCGGGATCACAAAAGGGATCACAGTGAGCACGGCGCGCGACTTTCGAGCAGATGTATTGCGGTTGCCAGTAGTGAGCGGTGCCTGCCTTGGGCGCAGGGGGTCGCTGGTTCGAATCCAGTCGCCCCGACCAAAATTCTTAACGTTTTCGCACGTTTGTGAATCTGGCGAACGCGGATCGAGCGTCGGCTGACAATTGACTGACAATCGGTAGCGTGCCAACCCTGCTCGTCGCGCATTCCTTCACCCAATCTGAGCGGTCGCTTCATCGCCGCCCTCGTCGAGCCGTTTCACACGCCGGGCTCGTGCCTGGCGCATCGACTCGGCAAGTGAGCTCGCGCGCGCATTCATGTAGCGTTGCGTCGTGGTGATGCTGGCGTGCCCAGCGAGCAGCTGCAGCTCGTGAACGGGAACACCATCGTCGGCCAACCGTGACAACGCCTCGTGTCGGAGGTCGTGCCAGTGGAGGTCGATCTGGGCCAGCGCCTTCCGGTTCGACACTCGCTTGCCACTCCCGGCTCGCGTGGGCTTGATGCCGTTGGCCAGAAGGAGCAACGTCTCCCAGGCTGACTTCAGGCTTGCCACGTACGCGCCGGTCGTTGCCTCGCCAAACACATATGCATCCGGTCCGAGGAATGCACGCCGGCGCAAGAGCTTCTCGAGCCGGCTGCCTGCCTCGAACGGAATGACGCGTGCGACTTCGGTCTTCGAGTGCTCCTTGAGGATCCGGACCCAGCGATGTCGCCAATCGACTTGCTTGTTCTGGATCTTGAGCATCTCGCCACGACGGCAACCTGTGTCGAGTGCTCCGATGATCCGGTCGCGCATCTCGTCACCGGTGGTCAGCTTGACCTCCGGATTCCAGATGTGACCGCGGACGATCGCGCTGCACAACGGTCGAGAGATCTTGAACGCTGTCGCGATGTCCCTCTGCTCGATGCCGGCCTGGGCCTGTGCTCGGATCTCGTGCACGTCGTCCCAGGTCAGCTTCGCCATGCTGCGCGCGTGGGCTCGTTCAGAAGCTTGCACGCGTCGAGCAGTCGTTGTTCTTCCGCCTCGGATACGCGCCGCTCCCTCCGCCGCTCGGCTTTTGCCGGTATGCGCACGCCGCGAGGATGGAACGCGGTCCTGCTCAGGAGATCGCGACCGATTGCCCAGTTGCAGACGTGACGCAGGTCTTGCAGCCTTTGCTGCGACAGGGCTTTCGAACAGCCATACGGGTCCTCCTTCAGTTTGAGACTTTCGTTGGGGCTCCTCGACGGATCCAGTCGAGGACGTCGTCTGGATGAAACCTCCTTCCTCTGACACCGAAGCGTTGCGATCGGAGCAGTCCGCGCCAGTATGCGCGCCGAACCGTCTCTTCGTGGCAACCGACGAACTTGGCCACCTCGCGAGCGTTCAGCAGCCGGTTCGGCAGGCCCTCCGACTCGTACGCCGTCGCCTCCTCGGCGACTCGATTCTCGACTCCAACAGGTTCCGAATACGAGTACTCGTTCCTCATAGCCTCCTCCGAGGATCCGCGCCGGTTGACGCCACCGGCGGAAAGCCGGCGAGACGATGACCAGCGCACGGGGCGGCCGCACCCGGACGGTGCAGACACCGAAGTTGTTGGGAAA
>JACQTK010000167.1 GCA_016210845.1 Acidobacteriota bacterium
GCCGAGAGAGCATGCTGTGAGGTGGGGCTGGGTGGGCAGGGTGGGCAGAGTGGGCTGGATGCGCGGGGTGGGCGCGTCGGTCAGACGGGGCAGGCGGGGGCTGAGGCGAGCCCGGCCGAATTGCAGCGTCAGATCGGTACGGTGCAGGGTCGAGGCGTTCCGGTGACGCCTATTTCGGTCGGCCCTGGCCTCCAGGGCGGGATCATGGGTGTGGCGAGCCGCAGCACCGCGGAGTCGCTGCGTTTGTACAACGGCCGCGGACGCTACAACGAATGGACCTTCGTCGCGATTCCCGCGACGGTGCAGGCTGGGGCGGGCGCGCGCGGGGGTCAGGCCCCGGGTGTTCCAGGGCGCGGTGGGCGCGGCGCCGCACCGCCCGGCCGCGGCGGCCGAGGCGAGCAGGTGGCGCCGCCCGGGCGCGGGGGACGCGCCGCCCCCGACGGCCGGCGCGGGTTCCCGCAGCCCGTGTTTCCCGGGCTCAAACTGCCAGGGCGCGGACGGCAATGAGCGCGGGGGCTGAAGCCCCCGCGCTACAGGTGGACGTCATCCTCCTGTAGAGCGCACGCTTCAGCGTGCGCGATCAGGGCGCTTCACCGGGCGCCACTGTCGTAATCCTCGACGACCGCGTCGTGTACCGACGGCCGCACGCGCCTGATCGCCTCATGGGCGCGGGTGGGATGCACGCGGTTCGTCAGCAGCACCACATAGATCCGGCGCTCGGGATCGATCCAGAGCGACGTGCCCGTGAAGCCCGTGTGGCCGAACGCGCGCGGTGACATGCGCGATCCGCAGGAGGAGGTCGGCAGCATCGTGTCCCACCCGAGCGCGCGCGAGCTGTCCGGGACGTCCGTTCGGCGCGCGACGAACAGCTCCACCGTCTCGCGTCGAAACGCCCCGACCCGTCCATCGAGGATCTGCAGGAGGTGGCGGGCGCATGCGCCGGACGCGGCGGCGGTGCCGAACAGCCCGGAGTGGGCCGCAGCGCCGCCGAGCGCTGCGCAGTTCTCGTCATGCACCTCGCCGACGAGCAGACGCCCACGCCAGGGATCGATCTCGGTGGGCGCCGTGCGCGCGCGCCAGACGGCGGGCGGATGGAACTGCAGATCCTCCGCCACGCCCATCTGGGCGAGCAGCCCCTGAAACCGCCGGGCCAGCGTGGGGTGATCCGTCGAGGCCCGTCCCACGTCCTCGAGGATGAACCCGAGCAGCATGAAGCCGAGGTCGCTGTAGACCGACTTCGTCCGTGGCGGGTACTCGAGGGGCGACGCGCAGATCGCGCGCTCGAACTCGGCGCGGCCGCGGCGATCGCGGTAGAAGGGCACGTAGGCCGCGAGGCCGCTGGCATGCGACAGCAGGTCGTGCACCGTCGCGGCGGAACGGTCGGCTCCTTCCCACGCGCCCACGTGCCGCGCCACGGGATCGTCGAGCCCGATCGCGCCTCGCTCCAGCTGCTGCATCACCAGCCCGGTCGTGGCCAGCACCTTCGTGAGCGACGCGAGGTCGAAGATCGTGTCCTCGCGGGTGGCAGCCGCATCCGCATCGAATGTCAACCGGCCGAACGCCTGCCGCCAGAGCGGCTGAGTCGTATCGCCCACCTCGATCACGGCAGCAGGGAAGGCACGCTCCTCGATGGCCGCCTCGAGCAGACGGGCCGCGGACCTGAACCTCATGAACGTGAACCCGCTGAACAGAACCTCCTGAACGTGCTGCATGCTGAACCCATTGAACCTTAAGTACCATAAGGTCAGATGCACGTGTTGGGAATCGACGCGGGCGGGACGAAGACCGTGTGTCTGCTCGCCGATGATCGCGGCCACGTGGTCGCCGAGGCGCGCGGCGGCGGCGCGAACCTGCAGTCGGCCGGTGAGCTGGAGGTCGAAAAGGTTCTGCACCGTGTCATGGAGGACGCGCTCGGCGACCGTGACATCCTGCCGTCGGCCATCTGTCTCGGCATCGCGGGCGTGGATCGGCCCGAGGACTCCGCGGCCGTGCGCGGCATCATGCGCCGGATCGGCTTCAAGACGCCCGTGCTCGTCGTCAACGACGCGCTGGTGGCGCTGGTGGCGGGCGCGGGCGACGAGCCAGGCGTCGTGCTCGTGGCGGGGACCGGATCGATCGCGTACGGGCGGGATGCAAGCGGGCGCGCCGCGCGCGCGGGCGGGTGGGGGTATCTGCTCGGAGACGAGGGGGGCGGCTTCTGGATCGGCCGCGCGGCGCTCTCGTCCGTCGTCCGCCAGTTCGATGGGCGGGGTCCCACCACACGGCTCACCGAGCTGGTGCTGAGCCACATGGGCTTGGCGAGCCCCACCCAGCTCATTCACGAGATCTACTACCGCGACGTCCGGAGGCAGGCGATTGCGGGACTGGCGGCGATCGTGCAGAAGGCCGCGGACGCGGGGGATGCGGTGGGCGCGCAGATCCTGACACGGGCTGGCGCCGAGCTCGCGGCGGCCGCGGCGTCAGTGATCGCGCGTCTGGACATGCGCGGCGAGCAGTTTCCCACGATCCTGGCGGGCGGGATCTTCCGCGGCGTGCCGTGGCTGACGCGCGATGTCACGACGCGGCTGTCCGAGGTGGCGCCCCGTTCCGAGGTGCGCCTGCTGGACATCGAGCCCGCCTTCGGCGCCGTGCGCCTCGCCCTGGCCTACGCGCGCGGGGAAGTGAAGGTTCCGTCCTACGTGTAGAGGCGGGCAGAGGCGGGCCGTAGAGGCCCGTCCGACGTAGGGCTACGCAGGGCGCCCCTTGACGGGGCGCCTGCTTGACATGGAGATTCGGGTGTTCGACAGCGCAGACGAGGCCGCCCGCGCCGTGGCGGACCGGGTGGCGCGCGCGCTGGCCGAGCGGCCCTCGGTCGTCCTGGGACTGCCGACCGGCCGCACGCCGGTGGCGGCCTATGCCGAGCTGCGGCGGCGCCACGCCGCGGGCGACGTCGACTTCTCGCGCGCCACGACCTTCAACCTCGACGAGTTCGCGGGCGTCCATCCCTCGCATGCGGGCAGCTTCCGCACGTACATGGAGCGGCACCTCTTCGGCGGCGTCAACATCCGGCGGGACCGCATTCACGTCCTCGACGGGGCGGCGCCCGATCTCGACGCCGAATGCGAGCGCTACGAGGACGCGATCGCGGCGGCCGGCGGGATCGATCTCCTGCTGCTCGGCATCGGCGCAAACGGCCACCTGGGCTTCAACGAGCCGGCCGCCGAGCTTGCCGCCCGCACGCATCGGGTCCGCCTCGCGGAATCCACCAGGCGGGACAACGCCGCGCTCTTCGGCGGCGATCCCGCGTGCGTGCCGCGCGAGGCGCTGTCGATGGGCATGGGCACGATCCTGAAGGCGTCCACGCTCGTCTTGCTTGCGACCGGGGAGCGCAAAGCGCGGTGCATCGAGCGGGCCGTTCGCGGGCCGCTGACCACCCATCTGCCGGCATCGTTTCTCCAGGTGCACCGGAGCGTGGAGCTGTACCTGGATCGCGCGGCAGCGGTGCTGTTGTAACCTCTCGCGCACGCTGAAGCGTGCGCTCTGCAGGAGGACAATTATCCCCTGTAGAGCGGCGGCTTTAGCCGCCGCGGGCAGGCGGCTTCAGCCGCCGCGGTGGTTCGAGGAGGCCTCGGCCGCGCCCTGGAGCAGGCCCCGCAGCCGCGGCTCGATGTCCTCGCCGAGGGCTTCCCTCATGGAATCGTGGGCCTTGCGCAGGCGAGACAGCGCCTTGGGGTAGGTCAACCCCGTCTTCTGCATCACGATCGCCGCCTTCACGTTCCAGCGCGCGCGCTTCAGCAGCTTGTCGGCCTCGTCATAGTCCAGGCCGGTGACGATGTTGACGATGCGGCGCGCGCGGTCCTTGAGCTTCTCCGAGCCGGTGTGCACGTCGACCATCAGGTTGCCGTACGTCTTGCCGATGCGGATCATCGCGCCGGTGGTCAGCATGTTGAGCACCAGCTTGGTGGCCGTGCCCGCCTTGAGCCGCGTGGA
>JACQTK010000190.1 GCA_016210845.1 Acidobacteriota bacterium
CCGCATAGCGGTCCTAGGCGCGCGGCGCGCGCCGAGAGATACTGGCAACGAGCCAAGGGCTCTGCCGGGATATCAAGGGCGGAGCCCTTGGCTGGTTGGCGTTGGTGGCTGGTGCCTGGTGGGTGCCGGGTTCTTGGGTACCGCACTCAGCCACCGCCAATCACCCGGCACCACGCACGGACGCGCACCAGACACCAGGCACAACCATGCACCACGCGCCACGCACAACCAGGCACGAAGCACGAGGCACCAGGCACTGACGACGATTGGGAGGTAACGTGCTGGTGTTCACGCGACGCCGCGGCGAAACGATCATGATCGGGGAGGGCATCGAGGTGCAGGTGCTGCGCATCGGGCGCGACGGCGTGCGCCTCGGCATCCTGGCGCCGCCGAGCGTGCCCGTGCACCGCCAGGAAGTCTACGCGCAGATTCGCGATGCCAACCGCTCGGCCGCCAATCCGCTGCCGGATCTCGACGCGCTCGCGCGCCGTTTACGACGCAGCGGCTAGGATCTCGGGCTCGGGCCGAGCGCGATGCAGGAGGTCCTCTGCCTCGCCGGCCGTCAGCGGCTCCGAGAACAGCGATCCCTGGGCGTGCGGGCAGTCGAGCGTCAACAGCCGCGACGCCTGCGCGACGGTCTCGACGCCCTCGGCGATCAAGCCGGTCCCCAGCTCCTGCGCCAGCTTCACGATCACGTTGGCGATCGGACAGTCCTCGGCGGTGCCCATGCGGGCGACGAACGACTTGTCCAGCTTCAGCGCGTCCACGGGATACCGCTGGAGGTAGCTGAGCGAGGAATACCCGGTCCCGAAGTCGTCCAGATAGATGGGCACCCGCAGCCGGCGGAGTCGTGTCAGGTTCCTGTCCACCACGTCCGACTGCTTCATCAGCACGCTCTCGGTGATTTCGAGGCACAGGGTGCCAGGCTGGACGCCGCTCGCGGCGATGACGGCCTCCACCTGGTCCACGAAGTCCACATGGGCGAACAGCTTCGAGGAGATGTTGACGGACACGGAGAGCGGCTTGCCGAAGAGGCGCTGCCAGGCGGCCGCCTGCCGCGCGGCTTCTCCCAGCACGTACGTCGTCATGGGCGCGATGAGCCCGGTTTCCTCGGCCGCTTCGATGAACTCGCCCGGCATGGCGAGGTCGCCGTCGGGCCGCGCCCAGCGGACCAGCGCCTCGAAGCCGCACACCTCTGACGAGAGCAGCTCGACGATCGGCTGGTAGAACACGACGAACTCGTCGCGCTCGACCGCGCGCCGCAGCTGCGTTTCGAGCGTCAGGCGGTTCATGGCCGAGGCATGCATGCCCGGGTCGAACATCTCGTACCGGCCGCGCCCCGCGGCCTTCGCGCGGTACATCGCGGTGTCGGCGTCGCGCAGCAGATCCGCGACGGACCGGTACTGATCGCCGCCCATCACGATGCCGATGCTGGCCGACGCGTAGATCTCGCGCCCCTGGATGTCGAACGGCTCGGCCAGCGCGCCCTGCATCCGCTCGGTGACCGCGCGCACGTCCTGGGGCGCGGACACGCCCGTGATGAGCACGGCGAACTCGTCGCCGCCGAGCCGCGCCAGGGCGTCGCCCGGACGGAGCCGCGACTGCAGACGCTGGGCGATCGCCACGAGGAACTGGTCGCCGATCAGGTGGCCGAGGCTGTCGTTCACCAGCTTGAAGCCGTCGAGGTCGATGAACAGCACGGCGTACCGCGACCGGCCGCCCCGCGCCGTCTGCGCGATCTCCCGCTGCAGCAGCTCGCCGAACAGCGCCCGGTTCGGGAGCCCCGTGAGCGGATCGTGGCGCGCGGCGCGGGCGAGCGTGTCCTGGACGCGCCGCCACTCGGTCACGTCGGTCTGCGATCCGGCCATGCGGACGGGGCGGCCCGCCTCGTCTCGGACGGCGATGCCGCGGCACAGCACGCAGCGGATCTCCCCGTTGACGTGGCGCACGCGGTATTCGTGCTCGAAATGCGGCGTATCGCCGGCCAGGTGGGCGTCGAGCGCGGCCCGGAGGCCCGGCCGATCCTCCTCGTGGACGTACTGCAGCCACTCGTCGAAGCTCGCCACGCCGGTCTCCGGCGACAACCCGATCATGAGCTTCCAGCGCTCGGAGCAGTACAGCGCGTCGGCCGGGACGTCCCAGTCCCACAACCCGTCGTTGGATCCCGCCGCCGCCAGGGCGTACCGCTGCTCGGAGCGGCGTGCCGCCTCGAGGAGGCGGACGGCTTCCTCGTTGTGGTGCTTCTCTGAGGCGATGCGGTCGACGTAGATGCGATAGGACCGGAAGGTCAGGTACACCGGGGCGAGCGCCAGCGGCAGCAGCCAGCGTTCGCTGACCTGCCACATGGCGATCGCGGCCGCGGCCGCGCCCGCGCCGACGAAGTAGCTGGGCGCGGTCCACAGGAAGTTCGAGTGCCACACCGTCCAGAGCGGCTGGCCACTGCTGAGCGCTACCGCGATTCCCACCAGCGCCGTGTTGACCACGTAATAGACCAGCGCGGTGGCCACGAGCGGCTTGGCGTTCGACAGCACGTTGAACGCGCCCGCCTGACCGCCGAAGAACTCGAAGGTGATGCCCGCCGCCTGCACCGTCAGGATGAGCGCGGCGACGTTGAACACCACCCGGAACGTGGGGTTGTGCCGGGCCGTGGCGAATTGCGACTGGGTGAACGCGCTGACAGCGGCGACGATGGTGGCCGGGCCGGTGCCGAGCAGGATCAGCGCGGCGAAATCGAAGGTGTAGGAAATCGAGAGGTTGGAGGCGCTGGTGCCGAGCGGGAGCCTCAGCTTGAGCCCCGAGGCCAGCGACGAGGCCACCAGCAGCACGGCGAAGGTCGCCAGATCCGGCACTTCCCGCGGACCGCCGGCGATCATGGCGGCCGTGGCCGCCATGATCACCGCGGCGACGAACAGTCGTCCGCGGAGGGGAAGCTGGCTGAGCACCTGCGCCGGGCTGCCGTCAGCTCTCATCTACCTATTCCCACACCACCTTGCGGCGGATGCGCGAGGTCTGCCAGAGGTGCGGACGCGCGAGCGAGCGGTTGACGTCGAGTGTCTGAATCATGTTGCCCTCGAACAAAGTGTTGGCTGTGGTGGCGACCTACTGGGCCAGGACGTTCTCGCCCCAGACCACGTTGTCGTCGTCGTAGTCCTCTCCCCAGACGACGTTCTCGCCCCAGATGAGGTTGTCGCCCCAGACGACGTTCTCGCCCCAGACGATGTTGTCGCCCCAGATCAGGTTGTCGCCCCAGACGACGTTGTCGCCCCAGATCAGGTTCTCGCCCCACACGACGTTCTCGCCCCACACGATGTTGTCGCCCCAGACGACGTTGGAGGCGAACGACGATCGATGGGTGTACACGGAGTCGCCCCAAATCAGGTTCTCGCCCCAGATCAGGTTCTGCGCCCACGTCAGGAGCACGCCGCTGATGTCGGAGTACGGCGAAACGGCCCACGCCAGCCACCATTCGCCCGCGGGTACCGACGTGTCGATGGCACGTGCGAGCGTCAGGGCGCCGTCTGCATTCAGGCCACCGGAGCCTTGCGTCAGCCGGTTGTACGGCGCCAGGTTCTCGTCGTGCATGGTGAAGGCGGTGAACTGCAGCATCGCCTTGACCGTGTTGGGCGTCAGCTCGGGCCGCGCCGTCGGGAAGGCGGCACGGCTGGTCTCGATCAGCAGCGCGACGGTGCCCGAGGTGACGGCGGTCGCCATGCTCGTTCCGGACAGGCGCAGGTAGGTGAGCGCCCCGGTCTCGTCCGGCACCAGGAGGTTCGGATACTTGGCGACGAGCGTGCTGTCAGGCGCGGCCGGCGCGATCAGCCGGTGGCCCGGCGCCACGACGTCCGGCTTGGCGTACCCGTCGTACCACGACGGCCCGCGCGAGCTGTACGCCATCACGAGATCGTCACTGCGATCGGCGGTCAGCATCGTGTTGCCGGCGCCAACGGTGATCGCCGACGGTGCGTTGCCTGGGACCAAGATGCCGCCGTAGCCAATCGTTCCCGTGCTCGGGTTGATGCCGTAGTTTCCCGCGGAGGCGATGACGACGATGCCGGCGGCCGAGGCGTTCTGCACGGCCAGCACGAGTGGGTCGGTCGTGGCCGATTCAAACGGCGGATGCCCCAGCGACAGGTTGATGATGTCGATGCCGAGCGCGCCCTTGTTGATCGTCGCGAATTCGATCGCTTCGATGACGTCGCTGGTGTACCCACTGCCGCTGCCGGTGAGAACCTTCAGCCCGATGAGCGACACGCCCGGCGCGACACCTGTGTAGAGGCCGCCGGAGGCCGCCCCGGTGCCGCCAATCAAGCCGGCGACGTGCGTGCCGTGGCCGTAGTCGTCGAACGGCGGCGTCTTGTTGTTCCCCGTCGTGGTGAAGTCGTAGAAGGCGGTGATCCGCGTGTCGAAGTCGGGCAGCGGCGCGATGCCCGAGTCGATGACGGCCACGCCCACCCCGGCGCCCGTGCTCCCGCTCGCGGGATCCACGCCGAGCGTCTGCTGGAGCAGCGTCCCGCTGGTCCACGTCAGCTCGGTCGTCTGCTTCGGCCGCACGGGGGCGTCGATCGAAATCGACAGCACGCCGGGCGCCCGGGACAGCGCATCGATGGATCTCGCCGGGATCTCCATGGTGAGAGCGGACAGCACTCGGTGCTCCCGCCTGATCTTGTGACCCTGCCGGCTCCATGCGTTCTTGAGCGTCGGGCGGTCGCTTGCCGTTGTCCGGACGATGACCCGCGTGCGCGCGTTCCCGCCCTTCTTCGAAATGGACTCGACTTTCTTGTCCATCTTCGCGCGGGGCCGCTGTGCCTGGGTGGGCTGGACCATCGCGACCATGCCGGCGACGAGGACCGCGGCCCACCATCTGAATGAGTTTCGGGAGATAAGAGTTGTCATGTCCCAGCCCTCAGCAACCGGGGCGCCAAGCCGACACGGTGGACCTCGATGCGACAGTGGGGCAATGTGCTCGGAAAATCGTCATCGTGTATCGGCGACGCGCCTGCACGGTTTTCTGAGATCCGCCAGAGTTTCGGAGCGCGGCCAGAGACTCGGGGTTTCGGGGGATCACGCGACGCGGCGTGCCGCCCCGGAGCCGCTCCTCGCGCGCCCGGGCTTCCGCCGGCGATAGAGCGCGACGGGCAGATTGCACTCCTGCTGATACAGGAAGGCATGGAACCGCTTGTAGTCCGATGGCGGCAGGTTGAAGACCTTGAGCAAGGCCGTGTAGCTGCCGGCGGTGCTCTGAAGGCCGCGGTCGATGATCGCGGCCAGTTCGGTCCGCGTCAGCTCGCGGGCCTTGAACGCGGCGTAGACGACGTCCCAGAAGCCCTCGCCGGCCGCCATACGATCCCAGAGCGCCGCCACGGCATCGAGCGCGCGCTCGGTCAGAGCCGCATCCATGACGGTGAGGGCTCTGCGATTGGAACCCCGGGCAGCCACCAGGGCTGCCTCTCCCGTTGCAGGGGCGGGCCTGGTGCCCGCGCACGCCGTGTCACGAATCTCCGCCGGCAGGTCGTCCGGCGTGAGCGGGCCGCGCGGCTCGCGCAGGACGAGACGTTCGGTGATGTTCTTGATCTCGCGCACGTTGCCCGGCCAGGCGTAGGCCACCAGCAACTGTGCCGTGTCGGGGCTCACCCCCGGCACGGGCAGGCGGTGTGCGGCGCTCGCCCGCTCGAGGTAGTAGCGCACGAGCGGCATGATGTCGTCGCCGCGGTCTCGAAGCGGCGGGACGCAGATGTGGATGACGTTGAGGCGGTAGTACAGATCCTGCCGGAACGCCCCCGCGGCGATCATGGCGGGCAGGTCGCGGTTGGTGGCCGTGATCAGCCGAACGTCTACCCGTCCCGCCGGTCGATCGGCGCCCACCTGCTGGATCTCGCCGGTCTCGGTGAACCGCAGCAGGATCGCCTGCATGCGGGTGCTCATCTCGCCCAGCTCGTCGAGGAAGAGCGTGCCGTGATTGGCCTGACGAAGCAGCCCCGCCGTGTCGCGGTCCGCGCCCGTGAAGCTGCCGCGCGTGTGGCCGAACAGCTCCGACTCGAGCAGGGTTTCGGCGATGCCGCTGCAATTGACGGCGAGGAAGGGGGCGCTCCGGCGCGCGCTCTGATCGTGGATGCGGCGGGCCACCACTTCCTTGCCCACGCCGGTCTCGCCGACGATCAGAATCTTGGCGTGCGTGCGCGCCGCGCCGGCAATCTCGCCGCGCAGCTTGCGCGTGGCCGCGCTGTCGCCGACGAGCGCGGGCACGTCGGGTGACACACGTGTCCGGGAGGCGTCCACGCTGGTTGAATCGACCCCGACCGCCCGATCTTGAGTCCGCCTCAAGAACCCGAGGCGGCTGCCGATTGTCTTGGGTGCGATGACCTCCGACGAACTGCGAGCCATCCGAGCCCGGCTGGCCAACGCGTCTGACGGCCCGTGGTCGGTCCGGCGCATCCCCAACTCGTATGAGAGCCAGGCCGGCGACCGCCACACGCATCCCTGCGTCCGCGGCTTCCGCGTGCCCAGGCGCCTCTACAACCTCGCGTGGCAGCAGTGCGAGACTGACGCGGAGTTCATGGCGCAGGCGCGGCAGGACATCCCGAACCTGCTGGCGGAGGTGGAGCAACTCCGGTCCACGCTGCGCGACTGCCGCCGGGCGCTCGGTGATGTCCTCCGCAAGGGGCCGCTGCAGGCCGAGGATATCGCGCGGATCGAAGGATTCATCGCCGAGGAAGCCGCCGAGTGGGAGGGCGGCGCCGACGGAGGCGACGCGAGCACCGCCTCGAGCAAGGTGCGCCGACTCTACGTGACCCAGCCGCCGCTGCGTCCGAAGGACGCCATCGCGGCGCTCACGAAGCCACGCAAAGTAGCTGGGTAGCTGGGTTGGGCAGCACCCCCAGCTACCGAGCTATCCAGCTACCCAGCTACCGAGCTACCCCTTTTTGTCGACGAGGGTCGCCCCGGCCAGCGGCGGCGCCACCACACGGCGGTACGCCGCCAGCGTGTTCTCGCCCTGCTCGAGCACGCGCGCCGCGAAGCGCCTCGCCAGCTCCGCTTCCTGCAGCGCCGCCAGCGACTCGTGGTCCGAGGCGACGATCGTGGACACCAGGGCCGCCGCATTGCGGTGGAGCGCGGCCAGCTCGCGATATTCGACGCTGCCTTGAAGGTCGCCCCGCCGTTCCAGCAGCTTCACGCGAATCGGCTTCATCTCGTGCTCGATGGTCACGATGCTCGCCATCAGGCCGTCGCGCTCGTCGGTCACGATGGCCAGGGCGTGCAGGTCGCCCTGCTGGCTCGCCTCGCGCTGCCGCTCGGCGAGCGTCTCCAGCCGGTGCAGCAGCGCCAGCTCTGCTTCGAGCCCCGCCCGGTACTGCTCGACGAGCGGCACCAGGTCGCACGCCATCATGGCTTCGCGGCTCCGGGCGCAATCGTGGCCAGCTGGGCCCACCCGTCTCTGAGCGTGACGAGCACCGCACGGACGTCGTCGAGTGCCGCGGCATCCTGCTTGGCTGTGGCCTCCAGCAGCCGCGAGCTCATATAGGTGTACAGACGATCGAGCTCCCGGGCGATGGCGCCGCCGTCGCCGACGTTCAGCGTATTCTGCAGCTCGGCGATGATGGCCATCGCGCGGGAGATGGCGTCGGCGCGCGCGCGCACGTCCTGCCGCGCCATCGCGTCGCGCGCCTCGCCCACGAAGCGGAGGGCGCCGTCATAGAGCATGAGCACCAGCTCCATCGGCGAGCGCGACTCGGCCTCGATGCGCCGGTACGCCTCCGCGCCACGGGGACACTTGAACGTCGTCACTACGTCCGCCCAGCCACTCTAAAAGAGCCGATATTGCCCGCCCAGCGCCGAGAGCGACGCGCTCTGCTGGTTGAGACGCGTCATCGCCAGATCGGCCGCGATGTACTGCTGCTGAAGCGTGCGCCGCCGCAGCGCCAGCTGTGTCTCCAACGTATCGAGCCGCGTCGAAATCGATCGGACCTGGTCCGTGATGCGGTCTCTCGCGTCGGCGACCAGCCCTCCCGCCTGTGTGTACGTGTCGATCAGGGAATCGAGCGTGCCGAACGCGCCGCCGGTCCCGTCCGTCCCCGAGAACAATCCCTGGAGATCGGCCGGCGCGCCGGTAAGCGCGTCCTCGAACGCGTCCGCATCGAGAGTCAGCTTGCCGTTCACGTCGAACCCGATGCCCGCCATGCCGAGCGCCGTCAGCGAATCGCCGCTGGTGTAGTCGTCCCGAAGCGCGCTCGCCACGGCGTCGCGGAACCCGCGCAGCACCGGGTCGCGTCCGATGCTCGCTTTGCCCGCGACCGCGGCGGCGACCTGGTCCTTGTGGAACGTCACGATGTCGTTGTAGGCGGCGATGAACTTGTCGACCAGCGCCTTGGCGGCGGCGACATCGCGCTGCACCTCGATCGTGATCGTGGTGGCCGGATCCTTCTTCTTGAGCGACAGCGTCACCCCGGGAATGGCATCCGTGATCGTGTTGCTGGAGCTCTCGATGGCCAGACTGTTGACTGTGAAGCTGGCATTCAGCGCCGTTTGCGTGTTGTCGCCCGCAGAATCGCCGTACGTCCCGTCGCCGTCGGTGTCGGTGAACGTCACGCCCGACCCTCCGGTCAACGTGCTCGTCACGGTGAAGGCGTTGGCCGTCCCGGTCTCCTTGCCCGTGAGCATGAGCCGGTAGGTACCGGGCGCCGACTGGACGACGCTGGCCGACACGGGGGAATCGGTCTCGGCGTTGACCTTGTCCGCCAGCCCTTGCAGCGTGGTCGACCCCGAGAGCGTGATGGTCACCGGGTCGCCCGTGGTCGGCGTGAGGGTCAGCGTGCCGCCAGTCGCCACCTCCGTCGTCAGCGCGGCGTAGGTGCTGGTCGAGGTGAGCACTTGCGCCCGCGCCAGCTCCGACACGACCACCGAATAGGTGCCCGCAATCGTGCCCGTGGTGGTCGACACCCCGACACCGGTGTCGGAACTGCTGGCGGTCAGCAGGGCCAGCGAGTCGGTGTCGCGCAGCGCGTCCACGGCGGTCTGCAGGGTACTGAGCTTGCCAGCCAGCGTCGAAAACGCGGTGTTCTGCGACTCCAGCGTCTTTTTCTGGGTTTCCAGGCGGGTGATCGGCTGCCGTTCCTGCGCCATGACGGCGTCGAGGACCAGGTTCCAGTCGATCTTGTTGAACCCGCTGAAGGTGATCGGGGACGCCATGCGACGGCATCAAGCGAGAATCGGGCCAGGTTGAGGTC
>JACQTK010000162.1 GCA_016210845.1 Acidobacteriota bacterium
CACCCGGTCCCGCCGGACGGGGCCGCCGACCGACTCGTTGATGTCGAAGTTGTACTTCACCTCGTTCGGCGTCCCCAGCCCCGCGTCCCGCAGCGCCTGCGTGAAGTTGCTGCCCTGCAGCCCGCCGTTCGAGAAGGTGAAGAACGTCGAACTGGCGAACGTGTTGCCGCCGTCCTTCGGCACGAAGTTGATCCGCACGCCGCCGGTCGGCAACTCCGCCGAGACGGCCGTGTGATCGACGGTCACCTCGTTCGCCGATCCGACGTCCGGGATCTGCCCGCCGATGTTGCCGCCGGCCTGCAGCGTCATCGTGTTGATCCCGTTGAGCGTCACCCGCTGGTCCTGCGTGCGGCTGCCGTGGATCGTCACGCTCCCGCCGACGTCCTGCAGGTTCGAGCCGCCCACGTCGGTGCCGCCGCCGGAGGTCCCGGGAATGAGCCGGGCCAGCGTCACGTAGTTCCGCGCCGTGGGCAGCGCCTGGATGATGTCCGCGCCGAGCACGGCCTGGCGGGTCGTGCTCTGCACGTCGACGACGGGCGCTTCCCCGGTCACGGTGATGGTTTCCTCGAGCGCGCCGACGCGCAGCTCCACGTCGAGCGGCGCGGCAATCGAGCCGGCCAGGCTGATGCCCTCACGCCGTACGGTACTGAACCCCGCCAGCGTGAACGTCACGGTATAGGCCCCGGGGCGGAGATCGACGATCTGGTACCGGCCGTTGCCGTCGGTCACGGCCGTGCGGACTTTTTCGATCAGCACGGGGCTGGCGGCTTCGACGGTGACCCCGGGGAGCACGCCGCCCGAGGAGTCTCGGACCACGCCCACGATCGAGGCTTGGGCGAACGCGGCCGAGGGAAGGAAAACGATCCAGATGAAAGCGGTAGCGAACCTCGAGATTTTGCGCATCAACAGCCTCCCTTGGACCGCTATGCGGCCCCAAACGCGAATCTTGTACTCGTTGCGTCCGACCGCATAGCGGTCCTAGCCCATGTTTGCGGTCAGCGCTCGTAACATATTGAAAACAAAGGATCGGCTTTTTCGAGGTGTCTCTAGGCCGCCTTCTCCGGGTCCGTGGCCGCGGCATCGGGGTCAAGATGGGTGATCCCGATCGCCTTCAGAATGTGGGCGGCGCGCGCGCTCCCATGCGTCACCGATCGTTTGCGCTGGCCGTCGCCCAGATCGATCTCGACGACGCGGACCGTCTTCAGGAGGTGCCACGCCTCCTTCGACGAGATGTCGAGGCCTGAGGCTTTCAGCGTCTTCTCCAGCGCACGATCGAGGAGAAAGGCGAGGGAGGCGACAAAGATGTGCGCCCGCACGCGGTCGGCCGTGTAGTGATAGATGGGCCGCATCTCGATCACGTCCTTGAGCTCCGCAAACGCGCGCTCGACCTCGCTGAGATCTTTGTAGATCGTGACGGCGTCAACGGGCGAGAGGGTCGGCTCTTCGGTTTGGATCAAATACTTGCCTTCCAGCGCTCGTTCCTGCGCGAGATGGACCGGGTGCTCGACGAACTGAAACGTCCGATCCTTCAGGCTCCAGGTGTAGTAGCGGTAGCCGTGAGAGCGCGCCAGGATGCGAGCGGCCGCCGCGCCGATTTTTTCCGGCGCTTTGAGTTTGCCGGCGGCCACGCGCTGCTCGAGCGCCTCCAATGCCGTCCGGACCCGCTGCATCGCCTTCTCGCGTTCGGCGCGTTCGTACGCTTCGCGCTCCTCACTGTGCACAACAAACACGCGCACGTCGGGTCGATCTGCCGCGACCTCCTGGACCAGGGTCTTCGGCGGCGTCGATCGCTCACGCGCCGCCACGCCCATCGGGCACTCCAACCACGGGCCGGTGGCCCGCTCGATGTATGTCCGCACCATCGGGCGTCGCCGCCGATTGAGCCCCACGACGTAGCCCTGTCCACGTGATCGGAGGAGCTCGACATTCGGCACGGTCACCATGCCGCGATCGCCGACGAAGACGACCCGTCGCAATCCGAAGCGTGCTTCGAGATCGCCAAGCACCTCCTTCACGGTGGACGCATCGCGCCGATGGCCCTCGAACACGTGATGGGCGATGGGCCAGCCGTCGATCATCACCACGCCGACCAGCACTTGCCGATTGCGCGGCTTGCCGTCACGACTGTGCCCGTGTTTGGCCAAGTCCGCGGGCCCCGTCCCCTCGAAGTACGTCGACGTCAGATCGTAGAAGACCAGATCCACGTTCAGGGCAAATAATGTCCGCAGCCGCAGAAACAAGGCCTGCTCGATCTGCGGCTTGGCCTTCACTAACCGATCCAACGTGCTGTACCACTGTCGCAACTGCCGGTCCTGGACGCGCACGCGCGGGCGATGACTCGCGAGCCGTTCCGCGTCCTGCCGCCAGGCAGGCAACCAACGCTGTCCCGATCGGTCGCAGACATAGGCGGTCTCCAGCCACCGCGCCATCCCGTGCTCGCTCGTGGGGGTGTCCAAGCGACTCGCCACCAGCGCCAGCGCGCGATCGGCGACTGCGCCGCGATCGCGGGCCCACGCATCCAGCGTCTGCTCGAGGCCCAGTTCTCGCCAGAGATGGCGGGCGACCAGCAGCGGCCCCCAATCCCATGCGCCCACCGCATCGGCCTGCGGGCGGGGCGTGTGCTCGCCCGTAAGCATCCGCCGCAACGTGTCCGCGTGCGGCGCGAGCAGATCCTTCCGCCCAAGGTTGGAAATGACGCGATGCTCGGGCCGGCCCTTCCGCCAGACCGATTCGACCAGCCGGACGTACTCGTCGATGTGTCCGTCCTCGCGTTTGACTTTCACGGTGCGCAGAAACATTTAGCGTGTCTCTATCGAGTGCGCGGCCAGTATGAGCTATTCTTGCTCGACAGTGCAAGGATATTTCCACTCAATATGATCTGAATTGTGTCTCTATGATTTTGCGCGCCGGGCGGCCAAAACCGCTATTCTCTTAGGAATTCCGACCATTCAGCGCGACAGATGCGGACAAAACCGCAAACATGGGCTAGGCGCGCGGAGCGTGCCAAACAGATACCGGCAACCAGCCAAGGGCTCCGCGGGGATATCAGGGGGCGGAGTCCCTTGGCTGGTGGGCGTCCTCGAGCTCGTCGCGGTAAACGTCGTCGACGGACAGCCGAGCTGTTACGCCGGCAAGCGCGACGGTTCCCCCTGCGCGTGCCTCGGTGGTCACCCAGCCCTCGTCCTCGCATCGGTGCACCGTGAGCCACGGTTCCCGGTGCGAGACGATGAGGACCTCGCGAACGCTCGGCAGCCGTTGGTAGTGGCGCAGCTTCTCGCCGCGGTCGTACTCCTCGGTCGAGTCGCTGGTCACCTCGACGAGGAGCACGGGGTTGGCGACGGCCAGCGCATCGTCGGCGGCGCGCTGCGTGCGGCCGCAAATCACGGCGGCGTCAGGATAGGTGGCAAGGCCCGTGGCGGGAATGCGAACGCGCAGATCCGACGTGAACACGCGGCAGCCGCGGGGGAGTTGGGGACGCAACAGGCTGATGATGGTCGCCGCCAGCGCCGCGTGGTCGGGCGACCCGCCGGCCATGGCATAGATCTCGCCGTCCAGGTACTCGTGACGGATCGAGCTCTCCTCCTCGAGCGCCACATACTGCTCGTACGTGTAATGGAGGCGCCGTGCCGTCGTAGACCTCGGTGGGATTCTAGCACTGCGCCGAGTCGTATCGGTGGTCCTGGCGGCGCCCGTTCGCTGTAGAATCCCGGGACCCGAACGGGGTGGCTGGCTACGACGTGGCGGCCGACGGGCGCTCCCTCATGGTCCAGCCGCTTCACCCCGGGCCGCCCACGAATCAGATCCATGTGGTGTTGAACTGGTTCGAGGAGCTGCGACGGCTCGGAAGCGGGCAGTAGGCCGTCCACTGCGTGCTGCCTACTGCGTGCTGCCTACTGCGTGCTGCCTACTGCCTACTGCCTACTGCCTACTACGTGATGCGCACCTTCCACGGAGCCCTCGAGGCGGTCGAAACCTACTCCCCGGCCGAGGAGCAGTTCAACGCGCGGCGCCGTGCGGTGGGGCTCTTCCTGGGCCCGTCGCTCCTGATCGCCGTCCTACTTGTCCCCCTGCCGTTGGAAGCGCCGGCTCACCGACTGGCGGCCATCCTGGCGATGGTGATCGTGTTCTGGGTGACCGAGGCGCTGCCGCTCGCCGTCACCGCCATGCTCGGCCCCATCCTGGCCGTGCTCTTCGGCGTCGCCCCCGTCCGGCCCGCGCTGGCGCCGTTCGCCGATCCGATCATCTTCGTGTTCATCGGCAGCTTCATGCTGGCGGAGGCGAGGTTCGTCCACGGCGTGGACCGGCGGATCGCCTATACGGCGCTGTCGTCGCGGTTCGTCGGCAAGAGCGCCGGCCGCATCCTCGTCGCCTACGGCGCAGTGGCGGCCGTCCTGTCGATGTGGATGAGCAACACCGCCACGACGGCCATGCTGTTCCCGATCGGCTTGTCGATCGTCGCGTACCTGACGCGAGCGGGCGCCACGGGCGCGCGCCAGTACGCGCTGGTGATCATGCTGATCACCTCGTTTGCCGCCTCAGTCGGCGGCATGGCCACGCCCGTCGGCACGCCCCCGAACCTGATCGGCATCGGGATGCTGGAGCGCCTGACGAACCAGGACATCACGTTCGTCCAATGGATGGCGATCGGCCTGCCGGCGGCGGCGCTGATGTTCGGCTTTCTGGGCGTGTATTTCTATCTCGCCGGCGCGCGCGGTGTCACGCTCGGCGCGGGCAGCACCCAGGGCGTCCGCGACGAGCTGGCGAAGCTGGGCCCGCTCTCGCGCGGCCAGCGCAACGTGCTGGCGGCGTTCGGGGTGACGGTCACGCTCTGGGTGACGCCCGGGCTGTTCGCCCTGGCCGGCCTCGCCGACCAGCCGCTGGCCCGCTGGTACGTCCAGGCGGTGCCCGAAAGCGTGGCCGCCATGGTCGGCGCGTTTCTGCTGTTCGTGCTCCCGATCGACTGGCGTCTGCGGCGGTTCACGCTGGCCTGGGACGAGGCGCTCAAGATCGACTGGGGGATCGTGTTCCTGTTTGGGGGCGGCCTGGCGCTCGGCGAGATGACGTTCAACACGGGCCTCGCCGAAGCGATGGGACGCGGCCTCACGTCCTGGCTGCCGTCGCACACGACGGTCGCGCTGACGCTGCTCTTCACGGGCACGGCCATCGTCTTGTCAGAGGCGACGTCGAACACGGCGGCCGCCAACATGATCGTGCCCATTGCCATCGCCGTGGCGCAGGCGGCGGGCGTCCGTCCCATCGAGCCCGCGCTCGGCGCCACGCTGGGCGCGAGCATGGGGTTCATGATGCCCGTTTCGACGCCCCCGAACGCGATCGTCTACAGCTCGGGGTACGTGCCGATCACCGCGATGATGCGGTACGGAATCCTGCTCGACGTGGTGGGGTTCGCCGCGATCGCGGGGCTCGTCCTGCTGCTCGGGCCCGTCGTGTTCTGATCTCGGGCGCGTGGTGTTCAGATCGCGCACGCTAAAGCGTGCGCTCTACAGGTGAGGCCTCTGCCACCTGTAGAGCGGCGGCTTCAGCCGCCGCGATCCCCGACGACGGAATGTCAATGACCGGTGCCCAGGAGGTACGCAGAAACGTCAATGGGCCGCGTTACCGCCGCCGGGGCGCAATGGCTGTCTCGATCGCCGCAAGTGCCTGCTCGATCCGCTCTTTAACCCCTTCCAGCGCCGTGCGGGCCGCCAGGTAGTCGTCGGCCTCGATCGCCTCGCCCGCTTCTTGCACATCCATATTGACGGTGGCGATCGCGTCGGCGGACGCCTGAAGGCGGCGGGCCGGCACGCGGGCACGCTGGGCGGCGGCCATTCGGGTGTTCACCTGCGCGAGCAGCGCGGCAATCTCCGTCATGGCGCGCTCGACCTCGACGCGCACCTGCGCCTTGGTGTTGGCGGCCTCGCGAGCGGCGTTCTGCGCGTGCTCGCGGCTCTCGAGCGCGTAGTTGAGGGCCAGGCGGTAGTCGCGCGCGCCGACGGCGCCGTTCGCGTTGGCGAGCGCGTCGGTGGCCGCGCCCAGCTCGCCCGCAGCGTAATGCTCGGCGCCCGCGGCCCGCGCGGCGTCGATGGCGCCCTGCGCCTGGTCCATTTCCTTGTGCGGGGGCTCCGCACACGCGACAGTGAGCATCGCGAGGATCGACCAGACGTGGATCGGCCTGAAGCGCATCACATGCAGGGGCCGACCCGCCGTGGGGTGCGAGATCGGCCCGGGGGATCGAGTATAGCCATGAAAGCGGTGCCGCCGCACGATCGTCCACGCGAGAAGCTCGAGCGCCTCGGCGCGAGCGGGCTCGGGGACAACGAGCTGCTCGCGCTCGTGATTGGCAACGGATCGCGCGCGCTCGACGTGCTGGAAGTGGCCAATCGGCTCATCGAGCGTGCGGGCGGCCTGCACGGCCTCACGCGGATCGGCCTTGGCGATCTGCGCGAGGTCGCGGGCGTCGGGCGGGCGCGCGCCGCGCAGGTCCTCGCGGCGGTCGAGCTGGGCCGGCGCACGCTGGTGCGGCGGGTCGCCGCGCGCCCGAGGCTGGTGAGCCCGCCGGAGCTCGCGATGTACCTGCTGCCGCAATACGGCTCCAGCCCCGTGGAGCAGTTCGGCATCGTGATGCTCGATACGAAGATGCGTCTGATCCGGATCAAGATTGTCTCCTCCGGGTCGCTCAACGGCACCGTCGTGCACCCGCGCGAAGTCTTCAGGGAGGCGGCCTCGGCCTCCGCCGCGGCGATCGTGCTCTTCCACAACCATCCGTCGGGCGATCCCACGCCCAGCCCCGACGATCTCGAGCTGACGACACGAATGGTGAACGCTGGCGACGTCATGGGCATCGACGTCGTCGATCACCTGATCCTGGCCGAGCAGCAGTACTTCTCCTTCGTGGAGTCGGGACGGATCACGCAGCGATGGGCGGACGGGTCGAGATAAGATGGTCGGGATTGACGATCCTCTACTTCGACTGCTTCTCGGGCGCGTCGGGCGACATGATCCTCGGCGCGCTGCTCGACGCGGGCCTGCCGCTCGACGACCTGCGCGGGGCGCTCGGCAGCCTCGCGGTCGACCGCGAGATGGTGTGGACGGAGCGGGTGAGGCGGGCCGGGCTCGTCGCCACGAAGCTCCACGTACGGGGCGAGGAGCACCGACACGCCTCAGGGGACTCGCACCGACACGCGTCAGAGGAGTCGCACCGACATACGTCAGAGAGGTCGCACCGACATGAATCGGGATCGCACCGACACGCGTCAGAGATCTCGCACCCTCATGCCCACCGAACGCTGTCGGAGATTGGCGCACTGATCGATGAGTCCGCCCTGAGCCACTCCGGGAAGGCGCGTGCGAAGGCGCTCTTCCAGCGGCTCGGCGAGGTCGAGGCCGCCATGCACGGCACGACGATCGAGCGCGTGCATCTGCATGAAGTCGGCGCGCTCGATTCCATCATCGACATTGCCGGGGCCGTGTACGGGCTCGAGGCGCTCGGCGTCGACATGGTGGTGGCCTCGCCGCTCAACGTCGGCGGCGGCACCGTTCGCTCGGCTCACGGCGTCTATCCCGTTCCCGCGCCCGCGACCGTGCGGCTGCTGGAGGGCGCGCCAATCTACGCGGGGCCGCAGCAGGCGGAGCTCGTCACGCCGACCGGCGCGCTGCTCGTGGCCGGCTATGCCGAGCGGTACGGCCCTGTGCCCGCCATGCGGCTGACGACCGTGGGATATGGCGCTGGATCGCGGGATTTCGCCGACACGCCCAACGTCCTGCGCGTGCTGATCGGCGAAGCCGACGCCAAGGGGCCCTCTCACACCGTCGTCGTCATGGAGGCCGAGATCGACGACATGAACCCGCAGATCTTCGGCGTTCTGATGGATCGTCTGCTGGCGGAGGGAGCGCTGGACGTCTTCTACACCGCAGTGCAGATGAAGAAGAGCCGCCCGGGGACGCTGCTGACGATCGTCGCGCCCCCCGAGGAGCGCGAGCGGCTGGCGTCGGTGGTGTTCCGCGAGACCACCACCATCGGCGTACGCTACCGCGAGATGCTGCGCGAGTGCCTGGATCGCGAGACGGTCACCGTCGAGACGCCGTTTGGCGCGGTGGGCATCAAGGTCGCGCGCCGCCACGGGGAGGTCCTCAACGCGTCGCCCGAGTTCGACGACTGCGCCCGCCTGGCGGAGGCGGCCGGCGCGCCCGTCAAGGACGTGCAGGCGGCGGCGATGAGAGCGTACCTGGATCGGACGTAGAGCGCGGCTGTACGCCGCGCCAGGCGGGCCGTTCCGCCTTCGCTGAAGCTACGGCGGACGAGAAGGGCCCGCCCTACGATTGTGATGCGCTATTACCTGACCACCGCCATCGACTACGTCAACAGCCGCCCCCACCTGGGCACGGCGTACGAAAAGATCACCGCCGACGTCATCGCCCGGTACAAACGCCTCGCGGGGCTCCAGACGCACTTCCTGATGGGCAACGACGAGCACTCGCAGAACGTCTACAAGCGGGCGGCGGAGAGAGGGCTCGATCCGCGGGTCTACTGCGACCAGATGGAGCAGGAGTTCCGCCTCGTCTGGCGGCAGCTCGACATCTCGTTCGACGACTTCATCCGCACCACCGAGCCGCGCCACAAGGCGGCGGTGCAGAAGCTGGCGCAGCGCTGCTTCGACAAGGGCGACATCTACGAGGGCTACTACGAGGGCTGGTACTGCGTGTCCTGCGAGGCGTTCAAGCAGGCAAAGGACCTCGTGGACGGCAAGTGTCCCCTGCATCCGGCGCTGGCGCCGGAGTGGATCCGCGAGAAGAACTACTTCTTCCGGCTGTCGGAGTACCGCGAGCCACTGCTGCGGCACTTCCGGCAGCATCCCGAGTTCCTCCAGCCCGACGTGCGGCGCAACGAGATGCTGCGGCTGCTCGAGGGCGGCCTCGAGGACATCTCGATGAGCCGTGCCGGACAGCTCTGGGGCATCCCGCTCCCGTTCGCCCCGGACAATGTCGTGTACGTCTGGTTCGACGCGCTGATCAACTATGCGGCGGCGGTGGGCTACGGCACCGACGAGGAGCGGTTCGCGGCCTGGTGGCCCGCGGATCTCCACATCGTGGGCAAGGACATCACGCGCTTCCACACGGTGGTCTGGCCGGCGATGCTGATGAGCGCCGGCCTGGCGCTGCCGAAGCAGGTGTTTGGACACGGATGGGTGAACTTCGGCGGCCAGCGGATGAGCAAGTCGGCTGGGACGAGCCTGGACCCCTCGGACGTGGCGCAGCGGTTCGGCCCCGATCCGCTGCGCCTGTACCTCGTCAAGGAGATCTCGTACGGGGGCGACGGTGACTTCACCTGGGAACGCTACGAGGAGCGGTACAACGTCGATCTCGCCAACAACCTCGGCAACCTGGTCAGCCGGCTGGTGGCGATGGCCGAGAAGTATCGTGGCGGCCGCCTGTCGCCGGGTGGAGGGAGCGGCCGCCTGGCCGAGGTCGCCGCGGCGTCGCTCGCTCGTTACAGGGCGTCCATGGACCGGTTCGCGCTGCACGAAGGGGCCACAGCGGCGTTTCACCTGGTGGATGCCGCCAATGAGTTCATTGCCGAAACGGCGCCGTGGACCCTGGCGAGGGATCCGGCCAAGGCAGACGTCCTCGATCGCGCGCTGTTCGACGTGGCCGAAGCCATTCGAGTGGCCGCGGTGCTGCTGCTGCCCGTGATGCCCTCGTCCTGTGCCGAGATCCTGCGGCGTGTCGGCGACCGCACGCCGGCTGGGGCGTTACGGCTCGATCGTGACGCCCGGTGGCGCGCCGACGGCATGAGGGAAGTCATGAAGAGCCCGCCGCTCTGGCCGCGTGCAGAGGACGGCGGACCTGAAGGTCCGCCTCTACGACCGCCACGTGTAGGGGCCGACCGTCAGGTCGGCCCAAAGGAGACCTCCGTGACCGACAAACCCATTGGCGGCGCAGGTGAGCCCGCCGCCCCAGGTGCAACGCAGGCGGTGGGCGCCGGTGCCACGCCCGCTGAGGACACCGGCCTTCGCGACACGTTTCGGCCAGGCTCGCCGGAGCCTTCGGCGGAGGCGGCCCGCATCTCGATCGACGATTTCATGAAGGTCGACCTGCGCGTGGCCAGGGTGCTCGGCGCCGAGGCCGTGCCGAAGTCGAAAAAGCTGCTCAAGCTGACGATCGACACGGGCGCCGACCAGCGCACCATCGTGGCGGGCATCGCCGACGCCTACCAGCCGGACCAGCTCGTCGGCCGCACCATCGTCGTCGTGGCGAACCTGAAGCCCGCCAAGCTGATGGGCGTCGAGTCCAACGGGATGGTCCTGGCGGCCAGCCCGGACGGCGGCGCTCCCACGCTCGTGGGCTTCGACCAGGCGATTCCGCCGGGCACGCGTGTGCGGTGAGAACGCCCAATTCCCAAGAGGCCCCACTCCCGATTCGGACGGTGGGAATTGGACGTTGCGGAGTCGGGAGCTGACGTGGTCGACAGTCACTGCCATCTCGCGGGCCCCGAGTTTGCCGCCGATCTGGACGCGGTCATCGCGCGGGCGCGCACCGCGGGACTCGTGCACGCGTTCGTGATCCTCGCCGCCGAGAACGCCGAGGAACTGGCGAGGGCCGACGGGATCGCGGCTCGGTGGCCCGACGTGCGGTTTGCGATTGGTGTTCATCCGCACACGGCCAGGACCTTTGCCCGCGATCCCGCCGCGGCGGCGCGGGAGGTGGACGCCGCTCTGGCGGCGCGGCCGCTGGCGCGGGCCGTCGGCGAGATCGGGCTCGACTATCACTACGACTTCTCGCCGCGGGACACCCAGCAGGCCGTGTTCCGCGAGCAGATCCGACTGGCCGCGCGCAGGCGGCTGCCGATCGTCATCCACACGCGCGAGGCCGAGGACGACACGTTCCGCATCCTCGGGGAGGAGGGGGCCGGCCGCGTGGGCGGCGTCTTCCACTGCTTCACGGGCGACCGCCGGATGGCCCAGCGTGTGCTCGATCTCGGGTTCTACGTCTCGCTGGCGGGGATCGTGACGTTCCCGCGCGCGCAGGCGCTGCGGGAGGTGGCGGCGATGGTGCCGCTCGAGCGCCTGCTGGTGGAGACCGACAGCCCGTATCTGGCGCCCGTGCCGCATCGCGGCACGCGGAACGAGCCAGCCCACGTCGGGCGCGTCGCGGAGGCGATCGCCGAACTGCGCGGCACGGACGGGTCGGTCGTGACGGCGGCCGCCGTGGAGAACTTCCGGCGTCTCTTCAACCCGTAACTGCAACTGCCGACACGGATTAGCGTGCCTTCGCGCGTTGACACTCCGCGCGCGGATGTGGTCTGATGGACGCGCGTGAATCCCACCGCGCAAAATCCTTCCGCGTCAGTTCTCGCGCAGATGTTCGAGCCGATCCGCGACGACCTGCGTCAGGTCGAGCGCGAGTTCGCCCGGCATGTGCAGTCGCAGATCGCCGTGATCCCTGCGATCGGCACCTACGTCCAGGACAGCGGCGGCAAGCGGATCCGCCCCGCGGTGCTGCTGATGGCCGCGCGCATGGCCGGCTACGCGGGCGACCCTTCGACAGGCTCAGGGTCGTCCCGAGCGGAGTCGAGGGACGAGCGCGCCGTGCTGTATGCATCGGTCATCGAGTTCATTCACACCGCGACCCTCGTCCACGACGACATCATCGACGAGGCCGAGCTGAGGCGCGGACGCGACGCCGTGCACACGCGCTGGGGAAATCACCTCACGGTTCTATTCGGCGACTTCCTCTACCTGAAGTCGATGTCGCTGGCCCTCACGCAGGACAACCTCGAGATCATCCGCCTGCTCTGCGACGTGACACTCCGCATCGTCGAAGGAGAGATCTACCAGCTCACCAAGAACGGCGTGGTCGAGCTCTCGGAAGACGAGCATCTCGACATCGTCCGGCGCAAGACGGCGTACCTGTTCGCCGGCTGCGCCAAGATTGGCGGGATGCTCGGCGAGGTCACGTGCGAGCAGCAGGACGCGCTCTGGGACTACGGCCTCAACATCGGCATGGCGTTTCAGATCGTCGACGACCTGCTCGACTTCACGGGCGAGGAAGGGGCCCTCGGCAAGCCCGTGGGCGGCGATCTGCGCGAAGGAAAGATGACGCTGCCGGTGATCCACCTGCTCGGGCGGGGCGACGCGAAGGCCGAGACGCTCGTCCGCGCGATCATGCACGCGCGTCACGTCACGCTCGACCAGTGGCGGGAGGTGCGGGCGTTGCTCGGGCACGCCCGCTCGATCGACTACGCCTACAGCACGGCCGTCGAGTTCGTGGAGCGCGCCAAGCAGGCGCTGCGTGCGTGTCCGCCGGGCGCCGAGCGCGATGCGCTGATGTTCCTGCCGGACTACGTGCTGTCGCGCGATCGATAGTCGATCATGACAGGGCCTGGGGCTTCGTGCCTGGTGCTTGGTGCGTGCCGGGTGCCTGGTGCTTGGTGGGTTCGACCAGGCACGAAGCCCTAAGCCCACCCAGGCACGAAGCACGAGGCACGAGGCACCGACACGTCGTGCGATGACCCCCGCCGACCGCATCGAAGAGCTCCGACGCCTCATCCGCCATCACGAAGAGCGCTACTACGTCCTCGGCGATCCGGAGATTGCCGACGTGGAGTTCGACGCGCTCATGCGCGAGCTGGAGCAGCTCGAGGCCGAGCATCCGGATCTCGCCAGCGAGCATTCGCCGACCAGGCGGGTGGGCGGCCGTGCGGCCGCCGGCTTCGCCACCGTCGAGCACGCGCTGCCGATGCTCAGCCTCGATAACGCGTACTCGGAGGACGAGCTGCGCGCCTTCGACGATCGCGTCCGGCGCGGCCTGGCCGCCGCCGTTCAGGCCGCCGGCGAGGTGGCCTACGTCGCGGAGCTGAAGATCGACGGGGTGAGCATCGCGCTCACGTACGAGGACGGCCTGCTCGTACGGGGGGCCACACGCGGCGACGGCGTGCACGGCGAGGACGTCACCTCCAACATCCGCACGATACGCGCCATTCCGCTGCGGCTGCGGGACGGTGTGGCCAGTCGCATCGAGATCCGTGGCGAGGTCTACCTGCCGCGAAAGGCCTTCGAGCGCATCAACCGTGAGCGCGAGGAGATCGGAGAGCCGCTCTTCGCCAATCCGCGCAATGCCGCTGCCGGAACGCTGCGGAACCTGGATCCGGCGCTCGTGGCCAAACGTGGCCTCAGCGCGTTCTTTTATCAGGTGGTGGGCCGACCTGAAGGTCGACCCCTACAACGATCGGAGGCGGCGCAACAGTCCGATGTAGGGGCCGACCTTCAGGTCGGCCCTGCCACGCACGCCAGCACGCTCGAGATGCTCCGCTCGTGGGGACTGCCCGTCGAGCCGCACTGGCGGCGCTGCGCGGGTCTCGAGGAGCTGCTGGCCTTCTGTCGGGGGTGGCACGACAAGCGCCGCACGCTCGAGTTCGATACCGATGGCGTCGTGGTCAAGCTCGACTCGGTCGCGAACCGGAGCCTGCTGGGCGCCACCAGCAAGTTCCCGCGGTGGGCGATCGCCTTCAAGTTCCCCGCCGAGCAGAAGACGACGCGGCTGAAGAAGATCGACGTGAACGTGGGACGCACCGGGGCCGTCACGCCGTTCGCCGTGCTCGAGCCGGTGTCGCTGGCCGGCACCACCGTCTCGATGGCGACGCTGCACAACGCGGACGACATCGCACGCAAGGACATCCGCGAAGGGGACGTCGTCCTGGTGGAAAAGGCGGGCGATGTGATCCCGCGCGTCATCGGCCCCGTGCTGAGCCGGCGGCCATCCGACGCCGTGCCGTGGCAGATGCCCGCCGCGTGCCCGCGCTGCGGCGCCGCGCTGCACCGGCCGGAGGGTGAGGTCGTCTGGCGGTGCGAGAACACCTCGTGCCCCGCCAAGCTGCAGCGCGGCCTGGAACATTTCGCCTCGCGGTCGGCCATGAACATCGAGGGGCTCGGGGAGTCGCTCATCGCCCAGCTCCTCGAGAGGCGGCTCGTGACGGACTACGCGGACGTCTACGGGCTGACGGCCGAGACGCTGGCCGGCCTCACGAGCACGTCGGTGCGTGCCGACGGCCGCGAGATCCAGCGGCGATTCGGCGAGAAGAACGCGGCCAAGGTGGTGGCGCAGATCGAGCGGAGCAAGACCAACGCGCTCTGGCGGGTCATCTACGGCCTCGGCATCCGCCACATCGGCGAGCGCGCCGCCCAGGTGTTGGCGGCGGCCTTCGGCTCGCTGGACGCGCTGGCCGCCGCCTCGGTCGACCAGCTCCAGCGCACGCATGAGATTGGACCGGTCCTCGCTGAATCCGTGCGCAGCTGGATGGATGAGCCGCGCAACCGGGCGCTCGTGGAGCGGCTGCGCCATGCGGGCGTACGGATGGAGGCGGCCCCCGAGGAGCGCGCCAGGATCGCGCCCGAGGGGCCGCTGGCCGGCAGGACGTACGTGCTGACCGGCACGCTGGCCTCGATGACGCGCGAGGAGGCCATCGCGGCCATCGAGCGGCTCGGAGGAAACGTGGCAGGGTCGGTGAGCCGGAAGACGAGCGGCGTGATTGTCGGGGCCGACCCGGGCAGCAAGGCCGAGAAGGCGCGCGAGCTGGGCGTCCCGATGCTCGACGAGGCGGCGTTCCTGAAGGTGATTCGCAGCGAGTAGCTGAGGCCTGGGGCCTGGGCCCTGAGGCCTTCTATAATGTCTCCTATGCCACGGCGGTTCGTCGTCGTGACGGTGTGTCTCAGCGCCACCGTCGCCTTCCTGGTCGGGCTCGTGGTTGCGGGGACGATGACCCCGGCCCGGGCCGTGTCGGCCACCAGTCCACGTCCGGTCACGCGTCCGGCGGCCGCGCCTTCGCTTCCGACGCCGGCCGGCGTGGCGTCGTTTGCCGACGTCGCCGAACGGCTCAACCCCGCCGTGGTCAACATCGACGCGACCTCGCGCGGCGACGGCCGGACGCGTCGCCGCCTGACGCCATCGCTGCCCGAGACCCCCCAGCCGTTCGACCGGCCGCAGGCGCCGGATCGGGACGCGCCGCGGCGCGGCGCGGGTACCGGGTTCATCATCGACCAGGATGGCTTCATCCTGACCAATCACCACGTCATCGACGGCGCGGATCGGATCATGGTTCGCCTGACCGACGGCAGGAACCTGCGGGCCGAGCGCATCGGATCGGATCCGGACACCGATATCGCGCTCATCAAGGTGGAGTCGCCGCGCCCGCTGCCCGTTGCGCCGCTGGGTGATTCCGACACGCTCCGCGTGGGTGAATGGGTGATCGCCATCGGCAACCCGCTGGCCTACGAGCACACCGTCACCGTGGGCGTGGTGAGCTTCATCGGCCGGAAGCTCTTCGACAGCTCGCTCGACCGCTACATTCAGACGGACGCGGCAATCAACTTCGGCAACAGCGGAGGGCCGCTGATCAACGCGCGCGGCGAGGTCATCGGGATCAATGCCGCCATCAGCTCGCGGGCGGCGAACATCGGGTTCGCGGTGCCGATCAACCAGGCGAGCGCCATTCTGCCGCAGCTGCGCGAGCGCGGGCGCGTGTCGCGGGGCTACATCGGCGTGATGCTGCGCGACGTCGACCCCGATCTGCAGCGATCGCTCGGTCTGGGGTCGTCCGACGGGGCGCTCGTCGAGGACGTCACGCCAGGGTCTCCTGGAGCGCGGGCAGGCATCCGCGCGTACGACCTGATCGTGGCGGTCGACGGCAAGCCCATCGCAAGCAACGACGCGCTCATCGCGCTCGTCGCGGCGCGTGAGCCGGGCACGACGGCCACGCTGCAGATCGTCCGCGACGGGCGGGCGCAGAACGTGGCGGTGAAGCTGGCGGAGCGCCCGCCGCGCGAGCGCCGCGCGGCGGCCTCCGATCCGCGGCCACCGCAGCCCTCGAGCCAGCGGGGGCAGGTGCTCGGCCTGTCGGTCCGCGAGATGGACGACGACGCGGCCGCGCGGTTCAGGCTGCCCGACGGCACCAAGGGCGTGATCGTGTCGCGCGTGGACCCGCTGAGCCCCGCCTTCGACGCCGAGGTGGAGCGCGGCCACGTGCTGCTCGAGATCAACCGCCAGCCCGTCGAGAGCCTCGAGGACTTCCGCCGCCTCACCGCGGACGCGCGTCCGGGCGACGTCCTGACGCTGTACCTGTACCGGCCGGAGCTGGAGCAGCGGACGCTCCGGACGGTCACGATCGACGGGCCCTGAGCCACGAAGACGATTTGGCCACGAAGGTCACGAAGTTGTTTCTGTGGTGGCCTTTGTGCTCAACCAGAGTGGTCTTTGCGAGCTTTGTGGCAACGCCGTCTTTGTGCTCTTGACGATCGCTCCTCATGAAGCCACGAATTCTGGTGATCGATGACGAGGCGGCCATCCGCGACTCGCTGCGGATGATCCTCGAGTACGAGCACTACGAGTTCGTGGGCGCCGCCTCCGGCCCCGACGGCATCGCGATCGTGAGGCGCGATCCGCCCGACCTGGTCGTGCTCGACATCAAGATGCCGGGGATGAACGGCCTCGAGACGCTGGCCGAGATCCGCAAGACGGACGAGGCGCTGCCGGTGGCCATGATCTCGGGCCACGGCACGATCACCGACGCGATGGCGGCCACGCGGCTCGGCGCGTTCGACTTCATCGAGAAGCCCTTCACGAGCGAGCGCGTGCTGGTGACCGTCGCCAAGGGGCTGGAGCTTCGCGAGCTGCGGCAGGAGAACCGCGAGCTGCGGCTCGCGATGGAGGCGAAGTACGAGATCGTGGGCGACAGCCCCGCGCTGCGCGCCGTGCTCGAGGCCGTGACGCGGGCCGCGCCGACCAACGCCACCGTGATGCTCTTCGGCGAGAGCGGCGTCGGCAAGGAGCTGGTGGCCCGCGCGATCCATCGCAACAGCGCCCGGGCGGGGCAGCGGTTCGTGCAGGTGAACTGTGCCGCGATTCCCGAGGAGCTGATCGAGTCGGAGCTGTTCGGGCACGAGAAGGGGTCCTTCACCGGCGCCACCGAGAAGCAGATCGGCAAGTTCGAGCAGGCCGACCGCGGCACCATCTTCCTGGACGAAGTGGGCGACATGAGCGCCAAGACGCAGGCCAAGGTGCTCCGGGTGCTGCAGGAACAGGAAGTGGAGCGCCTTGGATCGGCGCGCACGATCAAGGTGGACGTCCGCGTCATCGCGGCGACCAACAAGAATCTCGAGGAGGCCATTCAGCGCGGCGAGTTCCGCGAGGATCTCTACTTCCGACTCAACGTCATCCCCATCGTCGTGCCGCCGCTGCGCGAGCGGCGCGAGGACATTCCCCAGCTGGTTCGCCACTTCGTGAAGCGGATGGCCGAGGAGCACAACCTCAAGCCGAAGCGCGTGGACCCCCGCGCCATGGACGCGCTGCAGCGGTACCGCTGGCGCGGCAACATTCGCGAGCTGCGCAACACGGTGGAGCGCGTGATGATCATGGCGGGCGCCGACGTCATCCGCGTCGAGGATCTGCCGCCGGACGTCCGGGCCGACGGGGCGCCGCGCCCCGCTCCGAGCGAGACGGCCGGAGCCGCTGCGCCCGCCGCGCCGCCGGCGGCCGGTACCCTGCGCGAGTTCAAGGACGCGGCCGAGCGCGCGTATCTCGTGCAGAAGCTCCGCGAGAACGCCTGGAACATCTCGAAGACGGCTGAGGTCATCGATACCCCCCGCAGCAACCTCTACAAGAAGCTCGAGCAGTACGGGATCAAGCAGGAAATCGACGGCTAGTCGTTCGCAGTACGCGATAATGAAGGGGTCGCAGTCAGCTAGACGACCGCCCGCCTGCGCGCGTTCGGCGCGGAGGCGAGAGGAAAGTCCGAACTCCGCTGGGCAGTGCGCCGGGTAACGCCCGGGCAGGGTGACCTGACGGACAGTGGCACAGAAAACATACCGCTGACGTGGCGTCCGCCTTCGGGCGGACGCTGCCAGCAAGGGTGAAAAGGTGCGGTAAGAGCGCACCGCGTTCGTGGCAACACGGACGGCAGGCAAAACCCCGCACGGAGCAAGACCAAATAGGGTGGCGCTCGAGGATGGCCCGTCCGACGCCACCGGGTAGGTCGCTCGATCCTGCGAGCAATCGCAGGGCTAGAGGAATGGTCGTCACGCCGGAGCCCGTGAGGGCGAAGGCGGACAGAATTCGGCTTACAGGCAGGCTGCGACGCTTTCCCCCATGGCCCACTACCTCGTGACCGGCGGCGCCGGCTTCATCGGGTCTCACCTCGCCGAGGAGCTCGCCGCCCGCGGCGAGCAGGTCCGCGTCGTCGACAGCCTGGTCACCGGCAGGCGGCAGAATCTCGCCCACGTTCCCGACGTCGAATTCATCGAGGGTGACCTGGCCGATCTCGACGTGGCGCGCCGCGTCGTCAAAGGCGTCGACGTCGTCCTCCATCAGGCGGCGATTCCATCGGTCCCGCGGTCGGTGCTCGATCCGATCGCCTCGAACCGCGCCAACGTCGACGCGGCGCTGAACGTGCTGGTCGCCGCGCGCGATGCCGGCGTCCGGCGCGTCGTGTACGCGGGATCGTCCTCTGCCTACGGCAACACGCCGATGCTGCCCAAGGACGAGTCGATGCCGCCGTCTCCTTTGTCGCCGTACGCGCTGCAGAAGCTCGTGTCGGAACAGTATTGCCAGCTCTTCACGCGGCTCTACGGGCTGGAGACCGTGGCGATCCGCTATTTCAACGTGTTCGGACCGCGACAGGATCCGTCGTCGCCGTATTCGGGCGTCATCTCGCTCTTCATCAGCGCGCTGTGCGACGGGCGCCCGCCGACGATTTACGGCGACGGCGAACAGACGCGCGACTTCACGTACGTGGCCAACGTCGTCGACGGCGTCCTGCGGGCCTGCCACGCTCCCGACGCGAATGGGGAAGTGGTCAACGTGGCCACCGGCGGCCGGATCTCGTTGAACCGGCTGTTTCAGACGCTGCGCAGGCTCGTCGGCGCGACGGTGGAGCCTATGTACGCCGAGACGCGCGCAGGGGATGTGCGCGACTCGCAGGCCGACATCCGGAAGGCGCGCCGCCTGCTCGGGTACGAGCCGATCGTCGGCTTCGAGGAAGGACTGAAGAAGACGGTCGACTGGTACCGCGAATCACAGGTCCCACTCCACCAGTAGAGCGCACGCTTCAGCGTGCGCGAGGCCCGCGCGAGGCCAACGTGACAGTGGTCCTGTGACCAGCAACCGCAGTTGTCGGTCCCGTTAGTCGCTCGATTCCTCCCTCCACGCCCAATCCGCCGCCAGTTGCGCCGGTTCGCCACGTGATCGCCGCAACCGTCGTTGTCGATCACGCGACATCGCGTCATCGCGTCGTGTTCTCCATCTCCGCCAAGCCTCGTCCGCGCATCACGTTGCACCGACAGGCTCCGCGCCTGGCCGACGGCGGCGTCCTTGCCACTGGTCCGCGCGTCCTGGCCGGCGGGTACGGGCAGGCGGGTATCCGACCTCGCGGGCACGGCAGTCTGTCGGGACGGAACATGGCACGCAGCGATGACAGGAGGAGGACACGATGACGCGCATGATGACGACGGCACTGTTGGTGCTGGTGCTGGGAGCGGGCGCGGCGGCCGCTCAGAGCTCCAGCCGGCCGAGTCCGGCCAACCAGATGGTCGTGGAAGCGGTGAACCTCAATACGGCGACGGTCGCCCAGCTCGAGACGCTGCCGGGCATTGGTCCGGCCATCGCGCAGCGGATCGTGGAGTACCGTCAGGGCAACGGCGGCTTCAAGAAGATCGAGGAGCTGATGAACGTTCGCGGGATTGGCGAGACGAGCTTCCTCAAGCTGAAGGCGCTGGTGACCGTGACCCCGCCGCGCACCGATCGCGCGGCGGCACAGGGCCAGTAGTCGGGCGGGCGCGCGGATCTCGACGTCCGCGCGCCCGCGCGCTCGCCGAGGTCTCCGGAGCCACGCTCACGGAGCTGCTCTTCGTCGCGGGGCTCGTGGCCACCCTCACCGCGGTGGCCATCCCGCAGTCGCTCGTCACGCTCGATCGTTCACGCGCATTTGCGGCGGCACGCTATTTCGCGGCGCGCGTCGCGCTCGCCCGGGCCCAGGCCGCGAAGCGCTCGGCGTACGTCGCCCTGCGGTTCGAGCACACCGGCTCCGATATCGCGTTCGGCATGTTCGTGGACGGCAACCGGAACGGTGTCCGCACTCGGGACATCGAGCGCAACATCGACCGGCCGCTGGAACGCGCCGTGAGCCTCTCGGATCTGTTTCCGGGCGTGGCCATCGGGCTGTCCACGGGCTCCGCCGAGGGAGCCGGCCCGCTGAGAATCGGCTCGACCCGCCTGTTGTCCTTTTCGCCCCTCGGTTCCGCCACGTCGGGGAGCATCTATATCCGTGGCCGCGACGGCTCCCAGCTTGCCGTGCGCATCTTCGGCGTGACCGGTCGCGCGCGTGTGCTGCGCTACGTGCCGCGAACGCGCGCGTGGATCGACGCCTCCTTCTAACGATATGGATCGTCGGCGGACACCACGGCGCGCACCGCTGACAGGCGAGCCGCTCTCGCGCGTCAGGCTCAGGACGGGCCGCGATCTGTCGGTCGTGGACGCGTCCAACACCGGGCTGCTGGTCGAGGGTGCCGCCCGACTCCTCCCCGGTACACACGTCGATGTGCACGTCGTCACCCGCGACGGGCGTGTGCTCGTACGCAGCCGCGTGGTCCGCGCGTACGTGTCGAACCTGACGGCGGAGCTCGTGGGGTACCGAGCCGCGCTGGCTTTCGATCGGCCGGTCGACACCTCCGCCGTCGGGTATGCGGTTCCCCCGCCATCCCTCGCGGCGACGCTCCCATCGGGAACCAGCTACCCCACGATCGTCCCTGATGCCGCCCCTCAGTACGACAGCCAAGGGCTCCGCCCTTGATATCCGGGCAGAGCCCTCGGCTGGTGGCCAGCATTTCTTGGCGCGCTCTGCGCGCCTAGGACCGCTATGCGGGTCACCGAGTACGAAATCTCGCGCAACGAGCCGCATAGCGGTCCAACGCGCGTCTGCGTGAGCAGCGGGGCTGCCGTCACTGCCTGGCATCCCGCTTGATTGGGGTTCCACACACAGGAGATCCATGTCACTCGGCGACGATGCGGTCACGCTGCGCGCAGCCCCGGGGCCCGACGTGTCTCAACGGTACGACGGCAGCGAGCTGCGTCAGGTGCTCGAGGCCCTGAGCGCGGGACTTCGGCGGCCTGGCGGCGACAGCACCCTTGCGGGAATCTTCGAGGAGCAGATCCAGCGCCTGCTCGCCATGCGGACCGTGCGGTTGCGGGAGATCCCCGCGCGCTACCAAGCACGGCTCGTGACGCCCACGCGTACGGCGGAGTCGATCGTCGTGGGCGTGCCCACGGCGGATACGCGGGGCCAGGCGGTGCTCGAGGCGTCGTTCGCGCCGGGCCGTCTCCTGGACGAACGGGATGTCGAGCTGCTGACGGCCGCCGCGCAGCTGGGCGGCCTGGTGCTCGAAGCGGCAAGGCCCCGAAGCGGAGCGCGGCCGAGGGGCCCCGACGGCGCTGGGCCGCTGATCGGGTCGACACCGGTGATGCAGTCGCTGCGTGAGCGCGTCGAGCGTGTCGCCGGCACCGACTTCACCGTGCTCGTCGAAGGCGAGAGCGGCACGGGCAAGGAGCTCGTCGCGCGGCAGATCCACGAGCTGAGCGGGCGGCGGAGCGGTCCGTTCGTCGCGGTGAACTGCGCGGCCGTCGTCGAAACGCTGCTCGAGGCGGAGCTCTTTGGCATCGAGGATCGCACGGCCACGGGCGTCCGGGGCCGCCGCGGCAAGTTCGAGCACGCCGACGGCGGGACGCTCTTTCTGGACGAAGTCTCGGACTTGGCGATCTCGGCCCAGGCGAAGCTGCTGCGCGCCATTCAGGACCTGGCGGTGGAGCGCGTGGGCGGCTTCGGCACGCGGCGGGTGAATGCGCGGATCGTCGCCGCCACGAACCGCCCGCTGGCGGATCTGGTGGCGCGGAACCTGTTTCGGTCCGACCTGTACTACCGGCTCAGCGGCATCGAGATTCGCGTGCCGCCGCTCAGATGCCGCCGCGACGACATTCCGGAGCTGGCCAGGTATTTCCTGGGGAGCCATCGGGCGACGCGGGACCTCTCGCTGTCGCCCGCAGCCCTGGAGGGGCTGAAGCTCTATCAGTGGCCTGGCAACGTGCGCGAGTTGGAGCGGCTCATCGAGCGGGCTGTGGCGCTCACGCAGGCCGACCGCATCGACCTGGACGACCTTCCCGCCCACGTCCGCGGCCAGTGCGGCGACGCGCTCGGTCCGTCCCTGGCGGGCGGCGACTCGATGCGGGCTTGGGGCAGCCGGTACGTCCGACTCGTCTTCGAGCGGTGCGGCGGCAATAAGCAGCAGGCGTGTCGGGAGCTGCAAATCAGCTATCACACGCTCGATGCCTACCTGCGGTACGGCCGGCGCCTCCAGCGCCACGTGCCGAAGCGCGTGCCCCGGTGGGCGCGGCCGGAAGACGGGGCCCCGGGCCGGCGCCGCGACGAGTAGCCGATGATCCAGGCCCTCCGTTTTTTTCACGTCGTGCGCCCCTGGCATCCGATGATGCCCGGCGCCTTCGGGATCGCGCTTGGTGCGACGGGCGTCGTGTTGATGCTGGATGGCGGTACTCGAACCGCCGGACCCCTTGCGCCAATCTTTCTCCTGCAGGCACTCACGACCTCGTCCGGCTTTGCCACGCCGGCGCGCCGCGGTCACTACGACCTGCTGCTGACCAGCGGTCAGGGGCGCGTCCGGATTGGCGTGGCGCATTGGCTCATGTCGGTAGCGCCGGGGGTGGCAACCTGGCTCGCGCTCGCGGCGCTCGAGCTCGCCTTCATCGGAGGTCCCGCGCAGTCGCTGACGTCTGGAACCGTCGCCGGCATGATCCTGGTGTCCGCGCTCCCGTGGGCCGCGACGGTTGCGCTGCCGCGACTCACGGGTGGGCTCGTCTGGATCACGCTGCTCGTGCTCGTCGTCTCGGTGATGCCAGGGTCGACGAACGAGATCGTGGCGGAGTGGCAGGCCGCCGATGATGGACCGATCGTCCGCACCCTAGCCGTACTCGTGTGCCCGTGGATTCTCGCGGGACGCGATCTCCGCGGACCAGACCTGCTGCCTGCGGCCGCGGCCATCGCCTTCGCGTCGCTGGCCGTCGTCGCCGCTGTGGCATGGATCGCCCGCTCGGATTTCCCGCTCGAGGCTGGCCAGTGACGCCCGTCCTGATGGCGCGCGATCTGGCCGCCCGGTACGGGCGGCGTGAGGTGTTTCACGGCCTGTCGCTTCAAGTGGCCGGCAGCCGCTCGCTCGGCGTCCTGGGCCCGAATGGCGCGGGCAAGACGACGCTGCTGCGTGTGCTGGCGGGGTTGCGTACGCCGTCGCAGGGCGAGGTCCGCATTCGCGGGTTGGAGCCACGCGACGCCGTTGGGCGCACGCCTGTGGCGTACTTCGCGGGTGAGACGACGCTGCCAGGCGCGGTGCGGGCCTCGGCGTGGAGCGCGTTGGCCACGACCGATCCGATCACGCCCGAGCACCGACCGATCCGTACGTTGTCACGAGGCGCACGTCAGGTCCTCGGCCTGCGAACCGTCCTGGGCCGCCATCCGCTCGCGCTGATCCTGCTCGACGAGCCATGGGAAGGGTTGGATCCGGACGCCGCGCGCTGGCTCTCGACTACGATCGAAGCCAAGCGCGACAAGGGAGCGGCCATCATCCTCGCGTCGCACTACTTTCAGGATCTCGCCGGCGTGTGCGACGCGTATCTGTTCCTGGTGGGCTCGCCGCCGACGCTGCTGCAGGCGCACGAGATCTCGCCCGTCGGTCCCGTCACCGCTGCCCTGCTCATCGACGTGTACGACAAGCTGCGCGGCGGACCGGCCACGCATCGGCTCGTCCGCGGCACGCGCACCGCGTGATGTCGCCGCCAGTGATCGGCCAAGTGACGATGCTAGAATGGACCCCGGAACAGCGTGCGCTTCTGGCTGAGACGCTGCGCGACATCGCGAACGTCGCGGCGGGAGCGATGGTGTTCGGGCAGTTCTTGAGTGACCGAGGGTTCGCCCCATGGCTAGCCGTTCTCGGTGTGGCTGTCTGGATCATCCTCGTGATCTGGGCCTTGCGGCTGGCCGGAGGAAGAGAGTCATGACAGGTCTGGTGATCCTCCTCGTTGGAATCACGGTTGCCGCGGGCATCCTCACGTTCCTGGCAACCCGAGCTCCGTCCCTCGAGAAGAAGAAGGGCAAGACACAACCGTGACCGGCCTCGTCATCCTCGTTATCGGAATGATGGTTGCCGGAGTGCTCTTCACACTGTGGGCCATGGGCTCCGATTCGGCTTAGAGGAAGAAGGGCAAGACGTAAGTTGGGCGGAGTAGGCGGAGTGGGCGGAGTGGGGTCGTTTGGACGATAGGAACGATTGGCCGCTTTCCGGTGGGTTGCGGAAGATCCGTTATACCATCCGGCCCGACTCTCCCCTACGGCCCCCTTCTGGTCGGCCGACAGCCGTACGATCGGATTCTTCGCCGAAGGCCGACTGAAGAGGGTTGACGCTGCCGGTGGCCCGGTGCGTTCGCTCACCGAACCTTCTTCTGCCGCTGGCGCCTCATGGAACGCCGATGGGACGATCGTCTTCAGTTCCAACGGTAGCCTGTTCAGCATTTCCGACAGGGGCGGTGCGCCGGCGCGCGTCACGCAGCCGGATCCCGGTCTTGGCGAGCTGCACCGCTCTCCGGCATTTCTGCCCGACGGGCGGAGCTTCCTCTACTCCTCATCACTCCCCCGTCCAGACCTTTCCGGATCCGACGGGCGGCAGGTGGCAGATCTCCACCGGCGGCGGGCAGCGGCCCGGGCGGGCCGGGTTTCTGGCGGCAGTACGACGTCACGCGCGACGGCCGTTTCCTGCTGAACGTCCCGGTCGATGCGACCGAGTCGGCGTGGGGTTGGTCATCCTGAAAAAGCTCCGCGGCCATCCGCGCTACGACGCGCTGCTGCAGCGAGCCAGGCACGCCTGGGAGCATTTCGAGAAGGTGAGCGGGCCCGCGGCTGGGGGCGCCTCGAGCTTTCGCCGCCGCCCCGCCGGAGGGCTGTCACTCGAGCTTGCGGTCGGGTGTGTGGGATTCGGCGCGGCTGTCCGAATCTGGCTCGGCGCCGTCGGGCATGGCGTTGGCGGGGCGTACGCTCGATGACACTGTCTCGAGCAGCTGACCGCAAAGCGCGGCGACCTCTTCCAGCTTTCGGACGGCGGCGTGGGCGGCGCTCTCATCGAACAGGTCCTGCGGTCCGACGCCCTGGCGCTCGTCCCCATAGAGGGCGGGTCCACGGTCGGCCGCCATGTCGGTCGAAATGGAGGCCAGGCGCTCGGCGTGGACGCGGAACCAGTCGGGGAACCGTGCCCGTTCACGCCGGAACAGCTCCGCCACATCGTGCGTGCGGGCCGGCTCGACGGCGACCAGGCGCAACGCGCCCTTGAGAAACAGTTCCACGCATTCCTGGGCCTCGCGGACGACCGTCGCCCAGAGTTGCCGCGTCAGCGCGAGGCGCACGAGCTCGATGCGGCCCTGGGCCTCCTCGATATACCGGCGCCCCATGTTCGAGCTGGTCATATCTCCACGACCTCACCGAACCGGAAGTCCGGCTTGAGGTCCCAGTACCAGCTCCCATCGGCCAGAAACACGCGGCGGCTGCCGAGGGCGCGCATGCGTGCACGCATGGCGTCGAGCACACGGGCGAAGAATCCATCACGATCGAAGAGCAGGATCGCGTCCTCGACCATGTCGAGATACAGCGGGCTGTGATACCGCGCTTCGTCCGGCGTCTTGGTCACCAGGTTCCACTCGACCTCGTCCACGCCGCGCACCACGCGCACGCGCCGCCACTCCGTCAGCAGTGGCCGCCGACGCTCCGCAAGACTTTTGGGAAACCCCCCGGCCACGATCAGCAGGTCGATGTCGGAGGACGCATCCGCCGTTCCCCGAGCGACCGAGCCAAAGAGCACGAGCGACACGAGCCGCGGCCCAAGCAGCGCGCTCCAGGCCTCTGTCGCGGCTGCCAGCTGGCTCCGAAAGGGCTCTCGCACGGCGTCCAACGCTTCGCCACGCAGAATAGAAGGTGTCACAGCGGCGATTGTAGTCTACACATGGTCCTGCGGCGTGGGCGGCCAGACCCCTGGAGGATGCCATCGAACGCGCAACGCGAAAAAGAACCGCGCGCTCGGCCGCCGCTCGATGGCGACCATCGAATCGAATCGCTCGTGAAGACCCCGTTCGAAGAGCGCAACGGCATCGTGTCGTCCGACGATCGTTGGCTCGCGTTCCAGTCGGACACGTCTGACAGGCCGGAGGTGTATGTGCGCCCGTTTCCGACACTGGTGGACGCACGTACGACGTGTCACCTGACGGGCGGCGCTTTCTCATGGTCAAGCCGGTCCGCCGACACGGCGATCGGCCCGGCGGCGCACGCCGACTCGATCCATCCAGAGAACCCAGAACGGGGAACTCCGAAACGACGCGCGTCAGTTCCCGCCCGGCACCAGCCGGCGCAATTCCTCGAACCAGTTGAGGACCAGGTTCAAGCGTGTCCCGGCGCGCGGATCGTCGTCGCTCTTCACCACCAGGAACCGCTGCCCATCGGGCGCCACGTCGTAGGCGGGGCGCCCGATGGCGTCGAGCGAGTCATACGGCCGTTCGAACAGCGGCTCGGGACCGCTGGCCGCGAATCCATCGTCGTACGACACCTGTACTCGCATCATCCGCTCGCCAACCCGATAGAACAGCTCGCGGCCGTTCCTGTGCCACATCGGCTGGCTCCCGCCATCGGTGGAAATCTGGTACTCCCGGCCCGCACTGCCGAACGGACGCACATACACCTCGTCACGGCCCGAGACGTTCGACCGGTATGCGATCCACTGCCCATCAGGTGAGAACGCGGCGGATCCTTCCGACGTCGCGGTCTGCAGAAACGGCGACACGCGGCGATCGGTCATGTCGAGGATCCAGATGTCCATGCCGGTGCGCGATCCCTCGCCTAACCAACTGAAGGCCAGGTACCGGCCGTCCGGTGACCACGAGTTCGGAACCTGCTGGCCCTCGCCGCTTGTGAGCCGTTCTTCGGCGCTGGACCCCTCGACCGCCTGCCAGTAGATGTTTCGCGCTCCGGCCTCCGTCCGCCTGTATGCGATACGCGGCCCGTCAGGTGGGGCCAGCGATGGCTGGACTCGCCGCGCGAACGGTCCGGAGTCGTGAGTGCGGTCGGCTCGCCTCCCGATGCCGACACCCGCCACAAGCCGCTGGTGACCGACGGGGTGTAGACGATGCTGTCATCGTCTCCCCATGTCGCTGCGCCGACGGCCGTCTGCACGACGACGGTCGGCGCCCCGCCGTTGAGCGGCACCTTCTTCAGCGCGCCGAGCGCGAGGAACCCAATCCATCGACCATCCGGCGAGAAGAACGGCAACCCGGCCCCCTCGGTTCCCGCGACCGGCCGGGCCTCGGCGCTGGCGAGCGGCCGAAGGAAGAGCTGCTGCGTGCCCTCGCGAGTGGCTGCGTACGCGACGTACTGTCCGTCCGGCGAGATCGCGACCGGGTGTAAACGATCGGCCAGCTCGTCGCCCGGTGGCAGCGTGAGGGTGACGTGGGCCGCAGTCGCCGCCGTGGTGGGTACCGACAGGCGAGCCGCGGACCACGAGGTCACGGCCACGAGGACCAGAGCGGCGGCGACGGTCCACCACTGGATCCTTCGAAACCGGGCACGCGGGAGCATGCTGAGCGATACCCGTTCGTGTTCATCCAGCACGAACACCGCACCCGCAATGTCACCCAGCCGCCGGCGCGGGTCTCGCTGGAGACACCTTTTCACCAGCAGCTGGAGAGCAGCCGGCACCGCCGCTCCAAGCGCATCGAAATCGGCATCGCGTGCCACGACGAATGCCATCGTCTCTGACGCATTCTCGCCTTCGAACGGCCGCCTGCCGGTGAGCATCTCGTAGAGCACGCACCCGAACGCCCAGATGTCGCTGCGCTTGTCCGCGGGTTTTCCCTTGGCCTGCTCCGGCGCCATGTACGCCGCCGTGCCGAGGATCACGCCCGCCTGTGTGGCCGCCAGCGACAAGGTCCGCGAGTTCGTCGCCCCCACTCCGCCTACTCCGCCCACCCCGCCCACGCCGCTCACATCCAGCGCCTTGGCCAGGCCGAAGTCGAGCACCTTCACCTGTCCGTCCGGTGTGAGCGCGATGTTGGCGGGCTTCAGGTCGCGGTGGACGATCCCCTTCTCGTGCGCCGCCTGCAGCGCGTCCGCGACCTGCCGGGCGATGGCGAGGGCCTCGCTCAGAGGCAGCGCCCCGGCTTTCAGCCGGTGCGCGAGCGTGTCGCCCTCGACCAGCTCCATGACGAGGAACTGGATCGGGGCCTGCCCGGCGGCTGCCGGGGACTGCTCGAGGCCGTAGATCGTGGCGATGTTCGGGTGATTGAGCGCGGCGAGCAGTTGCGCCTCGCGCTGGAAGCGGGCGGCGCGCTCGGGGTCGAAGCTATCGGTGACGATCTTGATGGCGACGTCCCGCCGCAGCTTCGGATCGTGCGCGCGGTAGACCTCGCCCTATGCCGCCGGCGCCAAGCGCACTGCGGATGTCGTACCCGCCGAGGCGGCTCCCGGGAGCGAGGGACATGCGCGTGTGGGAATGTGAGCCGGGAGGAGTATACGGGAACGGCACGCAGGAACGGAATACCACCAGCCATTTCAGCTCCTCGAACCAGGGACCGAGCGGTGTAGAAGGGCACCCGCCGCCTCGGACCCACCGAGCGGCCGCTATCGCTGCGGCGGCGCGAGGCGACGCAGTTCGTCGAAGCTGTTAGGATGGGCGCGATGGTGCCCATGCCTTCGCCTCCGCGGATCGACGCGCTCGTGCGAGCGGCCCGAGCGACACCGGGGCTCGAGCTGCTGCTGTTGTTCGGCTCGGGCGCGCGCGACGAGGCACACGCGGGATCGGACTGGGACTTCGGTTACCTGGCCGTTGCCGACACGGACCCCGAGCCGCTGCGCGCGGGATTGGTGGAAACACTCGATACCGATCGCGTGGACCTGGTCGATCTGCGGCGCGCGAGCGGCCTGCTGCGGTACCGCGCGGCGCGCGACGGGCACGTGGTGTTCGAGGCACGGCCAGGGCTTGACGATGCGTTCAGGCTGGAGACGGTGCGGTTCTGGTGTGACGCCGCTCCCGTTGTGCAGCGCGGATACGAGGACGTTCTGGCGGAGCTGACGCGGTGAGCCCGCTCGACCGGGCGGTGCAGATTCGATGGACTGCCCCGATTGTGCTGGTCGTCCTCGTCGTCGCCTGCGGGGGTGTCGCCAACGATGGGGACGCTTCCGGGAGCTTCGGCGCGGCGCTGGGCGCTCGCGAGGGGCCCTCGGGCAGCGCCTTCTGGCGCGTGCCGGTCGAGGCGCCAGCCGGCACGCAGCGAGGAGACGTGCTCTGGGTGCGCGAGCGAACCGATGCCCCCATGGGATCGCGGGGCTGGAACCTGATCTACGTGTCCGAAGGGGCCACGGGCGCGCTGGTGTACGTCTCGGGCGAGGTGTACGCCCCCGACAGCCCGCCGGAAGCCGCGAGCCGGCCGCTCGTGATCTGGAATCACGGCACGGCCGGCACCCAGGATTCATGCGCCCCCTCGCGCAACAATCTGGCGCTCGGCAGCGAGCGTGAAGGCGACCGGCTGGCCAGCGACGGCGACAGCCGCGCGCCCGCGCTCGTCTCCCTGCTCGAGCGCGGTTACGTCGTAGCGATGAGCGACTACCAGGGCCTGGGGACGCCTGGCGGCACCGAGTACCTCAATGGGCCGTCGCAGGGGCGGGCGGCGCTCGACGTGGCCCGCGCGGCGCGGAACCTCACGCCGCTCGGTGCGGGCGAACAGGTGGCGATGTACGGGTTCTCGCAGGGCGGGCAGACGTCGCTCTGGGCTGCGCACCTGGCGCCCACTTATGCGCCGGAGCTCGACCTGCGCGGCGTGGTGGCCATCGCGCCCGCGGCCCGCCAGCTCGCGCTGTCGTTCTACGACCTGGACATCCCTGAGAATGCTGGATACTTCATCGCGCGGATGGCCGGGCTCGCGGTCGGGCATCCGGAACTACGGCTCCGCGACATGCTGACGCCCGCGGGGCTGGAGATGCTCGACGCACAGACATGGGATTGCTTCGAGATCTTCCGCCAGGCCTCAGGCATGACCGAGCCGTATGCGTATCCCAAAGCGCTCGAGCCAGGGACCGCCTGGCGTCGGCGGCTCGAGGCCAACGACGCGTTCCTGCCGATTGCCAGCTCGATTCCGGTGCTCGTGATCCAGGGTGACGCGGACGTCGACGTCGGCGTCGAGCTGACCCGTGACGTGGTCCGCGACCTCTGTGCTGGCGGCACGCTGGTCGAATACCAGGAGCACCCGGGCGTGAATCATCTCGACATGAACGTGCGGGCGGCCCCGCAGGTCGCTGACTGGGTTGCCGCAAGGTTCGCGGACGAGACGGCGCGCAGCACGTGCGCCGGCAACGAGCCGGCATCGTAGGACCGCCGGGGGCTGGCGCCATCTTGGCGGCGTCCCGATCGCCGGCGCCACCTTCCGATCTGGCGAAGATGGTGCGCAAAACAGCGCCGCCGCGCCAGCTTTCCCGGTGACCCAGCCACGGTTTTGTGCTACACGTTGGGCTTCCCACGGATCACGATGACCATGCCGCCCTTCCGGCGCTTCCTCGGCAGGAGGTGAATGGCGGGTCCGCTGTCCGGCCAACGACTCGGCGTCTACGAGCTCGGGTCGCTGCTGGGCGTCGGCGCCATAGGGGGAGGTGTATGCCGCGTACGACCCGCGGCTCAAGCGGGAGGTGGCCGTCAAGGTGGTCCCGTCGGCGCTTGCCGAAGACCCGAAGCGCCTCGAGCGGCTGGAGCGTGAGGCGCGGGCGGCCGCAGCGCTGAACCATCCGAACATCCTCGCGGTCCACGACATCGGCACTCACGAGGGCATTCCCTACATCGTCATGGAACGCGTGCAGGGCGAAACGCTCGCGGAACGCCTGCGGCGCGAGCGTCCGTCCCTCGACTGGTCGCTCGGCGTGGGAGCCCAGATCGCCGACGCCCTGGCGGCCGTCCACGCGCGAGGCATCCTCCATCGGGACCTCAAGCCCGGCAACGTGATGCTCACGCACGACGGGCGCGTAAAGGTGCTCGACTTCGGGCTCGCCAAGCCGCTGCCCGACGCGGCGACCACCGGCTCGGCGCCGTTGACGCTCACGGGCCAGCTCTTTGGCACGCCGGCCTACATGGCTCCGGAGCAGTTCGACGGGCGAGCGTTGGCCGACCATCGTGCCGACCTCTACAGTCTCGGCGTGATCCTCTTCGAGCTGGTGACGGGCCGGCGTCCATTCCAGGGCCACGATTTCACGGCGGTGGCGGTCAACGAGGTGAAGGAGCCGGCGCCGTCCCCGAGCGAGATCGAGCCGTCGGTTCCACCGCGCGTGGCCGACGTCATCAGCCGGTGTCTGGCGAAGGATCCCGAGGCTCGGCCTGCGTCGGCGGCTGCGCTGAAGCAGGAACTGGAGCAAATCCGGACGACCCTGGAGCAGAGGGCTGTGGCCGTCACAGTGCCGTCGCGCTTTCTGCGGGGCGCCGTTGGGCGGTTGACGTCATCGCCGCGCGCTCGAACGGCCACCGCGGCGGTGGCGCTGGCCGGCGGCATCGCGGTCGCCGCGATCGGCGTCTCGAACTGGCGCCAGGGAGCCATGGTGGCAGTGCCGGGAACCGAACGCCCGGTGATTGCGGTCGTGCCCTTCGTGAACGCCAGCGGGCAGGCATCGAACGACTACCTCGGCATCGGCATCGCGGATGCGTTGACGACCAGTCTGTCGAGCTTGTCGTCGGTGTTGGTGGTGTCCGGCCAGACGGCCCGGGACTCGGCGCGGGCGACGTCCGACCTCCCGGCGCTGGCGCGCGAGCTTGGCGCGAGCCTGCTGGTGCACGGAAGCCTCCAGCGCTCGGGCGATGCCGTCCGCGTCGACGCCAGGGTCGTGACGCCCGAGGGCGCCGTCCTGTGGGCCGGAGAGTCCGAGGCCAGCATGTCGGACCTGTTCGCGCTCGAGCGCCGGATCGCGGACCGGCTCGTGGAGGGGCTCCGCGTGTCCACCTCGTCGGCCGAGCGTGAGCGGCTCGCCGTTCTTCCGACGCAGAACCAGGAGGCGATCGAGGTGTACTGGCAGGGAATCGCGCTGCTGGAGCGGACCGACGCCGAAGCCGTCGAGCGGGCGATTGGCAGCTTCGAGCGCGCGATCGCGCTGGATCCGAGGTTTGCCGTAGCGCATGCCGGCCTTGGCGCGGCGTTCGTCAGGCAGTACGGCATCACCAACGACGGCGCCTGGATGACGCGGGCCAACGACGCCGTTCTTCGCGCGCTGGAGATCGACCCGTCACAGACCGAGGTCCGGCTCGCGTTGGCCAGCGTGTATCGCTCGACCGGCCGAAACGGCTCGGCGGTCGAGGAACTGCGTCGCGTGCTGGCCGACGACCCGACCAACGATGAGGCGCGCCGGCGCATGGGCGCGATCTTCCTGAGCGAGGGGCGTCAGGAGGAGGCGCTCGAGCAGTATCGCGTCGCGGCAGCCCAGCGCCCGGCGTACTGGGTGAACCACGACCAGCTCGGGCTGTTCTACTTCAGGGCGGGGCGCTTCGAAGATGCGATCCGAGCCTTCACGCGCGTCACCGAGCTGCGCCCCGACTCGGCGCAGGCGTTTCAGCGTCTCGGAACCGCCTATCAGGCGCTCGGCGACAAGGCCCGGGCGCGGGAGCACCTGGAGCGGGCGATCGCCATCACGCCCGATCCGGCGTCGTACTCGAACCTCGGCACGCTCTATTACTCGGACGGGCAGTTCGAGGAGGCGGCTCGCGCCTACCTTGCAGCCATTCAGCTCCGGCCGAACCGCGCCATCTACCGCAAGAACCTGGGCGACACCTACCTGAAGCTGGGACGCGGGCCGGAGGCGCGCGCCGAGTACCTGGAAACCGCCCGCCTGGCCGAGGGCGGGCTGGCCGTCAACCCGAGCAGCGCCCTGACCATGGCGCAGCTGGCGGTCTACCAGGCGAAGCTCGGTCGACGGGAAGAGGCCGCGAGCGGGATCGCGCGGGCGCTCGCCATTAACCCGTCCGATCCGGAAGTGCGCTACCTGCGGGCGGTGGTGCTGGCCCTGGTCGGCGAGCTCGGTGCGGCGGTCGACGCCGCGGCCGAAGCCGTGTCCGCCGGGGTCCCCCTCGATCGCGTGCGTGAAGACGACGACCTCGAGCCGCTCCAATCCATCCCTGAATTCCAGTCACTCATTTCTGCCCCGGGATAGCCGGGGCAGCGAAAGGGGATTCGACCGTGAAGCGATACAGCATTCATAGCGGCCTGCTCATGTTGTTGGTGCTGACGATCGTCGCGTGTGGTGGCGGCAGCGCGCCGCCGGCGGAACAGGCCCCGGGGCCGGGCGTGGCTGGCTCAGAGATCAGCTCGGCGGTCCCGCCCACTCGCCGTTTCAACACGCTCAATATCAGGGCCAAGGGAAATTCTGCTCTCCCTGCCGATTGCGTGGCCCGCGTCGGGGCCGCGGAGCTGGTGGTCATTCGCGGAGACGAGGTCAGGTGGCGTGTCAGGAACGCGATGGGCAACCTCAGCTGTGAGGGGCTTGAGATGGCGACGCTGGAACTCGTATTCGAGAGAGACGTGTTCCGTGAAGGTGGTAAACGAACCAACCGCCTTACCGCGATGGCAGGAGACAGGGGGATTGAGGTGGTCGGCCAGATTGACAACGACCGGTCCAGTGAAGGCCTCTGGAAGTACGTCGTGTGCTACAACGGAGCACAAGCGTCCGAGGATCCGTGGCTCGATATCTACGGTGATGAGGAGCAGCCGATTCGTCCCGAGGGAGATTTTGCGGCGACGACGACCATGCCGAGCTGCTAAGCGATTCTCGCGCCGGTGTAGCGCGGGGGCTTCCCGCCTCTGCCGCAGGTTTCGGTGAGGCTCGCCGAAGCGCGCTGCGCGCGCGAAGGCGGCAGCCCCCGCGTGGTGACCCACGCGCAGACCACAGGTTGCGCGCTGCACCGGCGTGACCAAGCGAAGCAGCAGCTGATACCGGGCAGCGAAGGCGGGCAGGTCCGCCTCTACGACGAGCACACGAACCCGGAACGCCGAACCCGGAACCCGGAACGAAGAACCCAGAACGGCAGTCGCGCGTCCAGCCTACCCGTCGAGCGCCCTCTTGACGGCCTCCAGGTCGCTCGCGCCGATCACCAGCCGGTTGCCCGTGGCCAGATAGCTGAACTGCACGTTGATCTTCGCGTCGGCGATGCGCTGGAAGACCCGTGCGGCGGATCCCGGCGTGTCCGCAATCGGCACCAGCAGCACCGGCTGCTCGGTGACCACGCGAAACCCCGCCTGGCCGAGCGCGCGGCGGGTCGCGTCGAGCTGCGTGGTGAGCACGTGGACCACGCCGTCCATCTCCGCGTAGCCGTCGATGTTGATGCCCGAGCTGCCGACCGCGCCGAGCGCCTTCGCCAGCATGCCCGGCCGATCCTCGGGAAGCGTCACTGCCAGATCAGTTGCCAGATGCGCCATGGGGGCGGATGCTAACACGGCAAGACGATCCCGATCAGCCACCAAGGCCACGAAGATGGATCAGCCACGAAGAACCCAGCGCGGCGAAGCCGCAACCAAACGCCGCGCTTGGATCAAGAACCTGTGTCTGCTAGTGACACTAACGCGCCCGGAGTTGGGCAAAAAACAAAGTCTGGCGCGCCAGTGTCACGAAGCTCACGAAGATGAAGCGTGCAAAAGACTTTGCGTTCTTGGTGATCTTCGTGGCCACGTGCGTCTCCGTGCTCTTTGTGGCATCCGGCGCGTCGTTCTTGACCCTCGCTTCGAGCGCATAGTACGGTTAGCCCCTTATGCGGCCCCCAACTCGGACGTCGTACTCGTTGCCCCCCGACCGCATAACGGGCTAGGCGCGCGGAGCGCGCCAAAAGATACTGGTCAACCAGCCGAGAGGCGCGGGGATATCGAGGGGCGCGCCTTTCGGCTGGATGTTTCCGCACTGCCCGTAGCCCCCATCGATACCGTACATGACGGACACGGCCACCGCCGAGCTCAAGAAAACCTCGCTGCATGCCCGTCACCGCGCGTCGCACGGCCGGATGGTGCCGTTCGCAGGGTGGGAGATGCCCGTCGAATACGCCGGCATCGTCAGCGAGCACATGGCGGTGCGCACCCGGGCGGGCGTGTTCGACGTCAGCCACATGGGCGAGATCGAAATCGCGGGCAAGAACGCGCTGGCGGCGGTGCGGCGGATCGCCTGCAACGACGCGGCGCAGCTCGCGCCCGGCCAGGCGCACTATTCGGGCCTGCTGACGCCCGAGGGGACGTTCCTCGACGACATGGTCGTGTACCGCATGGCGCCGAGCCACTTCCTGCTCGTCGTCAACGCGGGGAACGTGGCCAGGGACTACGCGTGGATCCGGGAGCAGGTGAGCACCGTCGGCGACGCGGCGGTCATCGATTCCAGCAGCCGCTACGCGCTCATCGCGCTTCAAGGACCCGCGTCGAGGGCCACGCTGCAGCCGCTCACCGCGGTGGAGCTCGGCGAGCTGCAGGCGTTCCGGTTCGCGCACGGCGAGGTGGCCGGCGCGCGCGCCACCATCTCGCGCACGGGCTACACCGGGGAAGATGGCTTCGAGATCTTCGTTCCGCCCAACATGGCCGAGCGTGTCTGGGCGGCGATCCTCGAGTCGGGGCGCGCGGCCGACGTGGTGCCCGTTGGGCTTGGCGCAAGGGACACGCTCCGCCTGGAGGCGGCGATGCGCCTCTACGGCAACGACATCGATGAGTCCACCAGCCCGCTCGAGGCGGGGCTGGGCTGGATCGTCGCCTGGGACAACGAGACGTTCATCGGACGCGACCGGCTGCTGGAACAGAAGGCCCGCGGCGTGTCGCGCAAGCTGGTCGGGTTCGAGATGGTCGACCGCGGCATCGCGCGGCATGGACATCAGGTGGTGTGCGACGGCGGGGCCGTCGGCATGGTGACGAGCGGCACGCACACGCCGTATCTGAAGAGGGCAATCGGCATGGCGTACGTGCCCGTCGAGCAGTCGCGGCCGGGCACGGAGCTGGCGATCGACATCCGCGGCCGCCTCTCTCGGGCGCGCGTGGTGCCGACGCCGTTTTACAAACGCGACCGGGACGCCCAACCAGCCAAGGGCTCGCCCTTGATATCCCGATGACTGCCGAGCCTCGCTCTTGGCTGGTTGACAGCGTTTGCCTGGCGCGCTCCGCGCGCCTAGGACCGCTATGCGGATCAACAACGAGTACGAAATTCGCGTTTGGGGCCGCATAGCGG
>JACQTK010000163.1 GCA_016210845.1 Acidobacteriota bacterium
CCCAGCGCGGATGCGCTCTTTGGTTGCGGCGCAGCCGCGCTGGGTTCAGTGGCTTGATAAAGGCGGGAGGCGAAATGAGGAGAGTGACGCTCTGGATCCCGATTGCCCTGACGGCGCTGTTGACCGTGTCGGTCGGCAGCGCGCAACGCCAGCCGGACGTCGCCATCGATCCTGACGACATCGGCGGGACCGTTCGCGGCCCGAACGGGCCGGAGGCTGGCGTGTGGGTCATCGCCGAGACCACGGACCTGCAGACCCGGTACCGCAAGATCGTCGTCACCGACGATCAGGGCCGGTACGTCATTCCGGACCTCCCCGACGCCTCGTACAGCATGTGGGTGCGCGGCTACGGCCTCGTCGACTCACGCAAGGTGACGGCCCGGCGCGGCCAGCAGCTCGCGCTCACGGCGGAGCCCGCACCGGACGCCAAGGCGGCCGCGCACTATTACCCCGCCAACTACTGGCTGTCGCTGATGGAGGTGCCCCCGCGGAGTGCGTTTCCGATGACGATTCCTCCCGCGCCAGGGGCCACCGGCCGTGGAGGGCTGCCGCCGCAGCCGGGCGAGGTCGCCAACCAGGGCGAATGGATCTTCACGCTGAAGCGCGGCTGCCAGGCCTGCCACCAGTTGGGCCTTCAGGCCACGCGCGAGATCCCGAAGAGCCTCGGCGTCTTCGATTCGAGCGCGGCGGCGTGGGACCATCGGCTCCGCGCCGGCCAGGTGAGCATGATCGGCGCGCTCAACAACTTCGGCTACCAGCGCGGGCTGGCGATGTTCGCTGACTGGACCGACCGGATCGCCGCGGGGGAGGTGCCGCCCGCGCCGCCGCGGCCGCAGGGGCTCGAGCGCAACGTGGTCATCACGCTGTGGGATTACGGCACGGATCGCGCGTTCGTCCACGACATCATCGCATCGAACAAGCGGAATCCGACACAAAACGCGTACGGACCGCTCTACGGCCCCGACTGGTCGGCCGGCGCCCTGGCCGTGCTCGATCCCGTCAAGCACACCACGTCGATGGTGCCCGTGCCGATGAAGGTCGAACGCGACCGGCCGAAGCTGCGCACGTGGTCGTCGCAGACGATGGAGCTCCCGTCGCCGTACTGGGGCGAGGAAATCGTCTGGACCGATCCGGTCAACCCGAACCAGCCGCACATCGATCGCCAGGGGCGCGTGTGGTTCAACTCGCAGATGCGGGCCGACCAGCCGGCGTTCTGCAAGACCGGTTCGACGAACCCGTACGCGCGGAACTTTCCGCTGGACCAGCCGGCCAAGGGCCTGGCCGCGTACAACCCGGCCACCGGCCGGTTCGAGCTGATCGACCTGTGCTTCAGCGGACAGCATGGGATCTTCGCCAACGACGCCGACCAGACGATGTATTTCAGCTCGGGCTTCGGGATCGGCTGGTTCAACACCCGCGTCTGGGACGAGACGCACGACGAGCAGAAGGCGCAGGGCTGGTGCCCGGCCATCATCGACACCAGCGGCGACGGCTGGATTGGGGAGTACACGCGGGCGAACGAGCCGTTCGATCGGGCGAAGGACCGCATGGTGGCGGGCCCGCAGGGCTACGGCGTTGGCTACAACATGGCCGACGGCAGCGCCTGGTACGCGGCGGGCGTGTTCGGAGGCCGCGCGGCGGCCGTACCCGGAAAGATCATTCGCCTGAATCGAGGGTCGAACCCGCCGGCGACCTGCGTGATGGAAGTGTACGAGCCGCCGTTCGGCGCAGGCGTCGCCGAGGAGGGTTACCACCCGCAGGGGATCGACGTCGACAGTAACGGCATCGTGTGGGTGGCGCTCAGCAGCGTGCACCTCGCCAGCTTCGATCGGAGCAAGTGCAAGGTACGGAACGGCCCGACGGCCACCGGCCAGCACTGCCGCGAGGGATGGACGCTGTATCCGGTGCCCGGCCCGACCTTCAAGGGCACGGACGTGCGGACCGACTTCTTCTACTACAACCAGGTGGACCTGTTCGGCGCGCTCGGACTGGGCGCCAACGTGCCGGTGGTCAATGGGACCGGATCGGACTCGCTGATCGCCTTCGATCCCGCCACGCGGCGGTTCATCACGATGCGCGTGCCGTATCCGATGGGCTTCTACACGCGCGGGTTGGACTTCCGGATCGACGATCCCAACGCAGGCTGGAAGGGGCGCGGCGCATGGGCGGCCAACAACAACCGGGTCGTCTGGCACACGGAAGGCGGGAAGGGGACGCCGAGCCTCATGGCGCACTTCCAGGTCCGGCCCGACCCGCTGGCGAAGTGAGTCGGCGGTCGCGCACGCTGAAGCGTGCGCTCTACATCGGCGCAGCGCGCAGGCTTCAGCCTGTGCATCCGGGAGGCGACATGAAACGCTCGATCTTCGTCCCGTTTGTTGCTGCGATCGGCGTGGCGCTGCTGGCATCGACGGGCGTCGTTCGCAGTCAGCAGGCCTCCGTCGAGGCCGTGTCGCTCGATCCCGACGACATCGGCGGCGTGGTGCGCGGGCCGTCGGGACCCGAGGCGGGCGTGTGGGTCATCGCCGAGACCACGGACCTGCCGACCCGCTATCGCAAGATCGTCGTCACCGACGGTCAGGGACGGTACGTCGTTCCGGATCTCCCGAACGCCACGTATCGCGTGTGGGTTCGCGGCTACGGGCTCGTCGACTCCGCGCCGGTCGCGGCGACTCCCGGCCGGCAGCTCGCGCTGACGGCCGTTCCGGCGCCGAACGCGCGGGCGGCCGCCGAGATCTATCCCGCGAACTACTGGTTCTCCCTCGTGCAGATTCCGGCGGCGCGCGAGTTCCCCGGCACCGGTTCTGGCGGAAACGCCATCGCTCCGGCGATGCAGACCCAGGCTCACTGGACGAGCGGTATCAAGGCCGGATGCGAAGTGTGCCATCAGCTCGGCAACAAGGCCACGCGCGAGATCCCGAGGGCCCTGGGCGTCTTCGATTCGAGCGCGGCCGCCTGGGACCATCGCGTGCAGACGGGCCTGAACGGCACGGGGATGAGCGGCGCCGTCAGCGCGCTGGGGCGGCCGCGTGCGCTCGCGATGTTCGCCGACTGGACGGACCGGATTGCCGCCGGCGAGGTGCCGCCGGCGCCGCCGCGGCCAGAGGGACTCGAGCGGAACCTGGTCCTGACGTCGTGGGATTGGGGCGGGCCGTCCACGTTCGCGCACGACGAGGTCACCACGGACAAGCGCACCCCGACTGTCAACGCCAACGGCCCTTTGTACGGCGTGGATTTCGGCAACGACAGACTCCTCATCGTCGATCCGGTCGCGCACCGCGCGTCCGAGGTGGCGGTTCCGGTTCGCGATCCGGGCACGCCCACGGCGGTGCCGCAGACGATGGCCGTGCCGTCGCCTTACTGGGGAACCGAGATCTACTGGACCAACCGCTCGCACCCGCACAATCCGATGCTCGACCACAAGGGCCGCGTGTGGACGACGCAGGCGACGCGCCCGCGTGAGCTCCAGCCCGAGTACTGCAAGGACACGAGCAGTCCGTTCATGCGGCACTTTCCGCTGCCACCGGGTGGCGCGGGCGTCTCCGTGTACGACCCGCAGGCCGGCCGGATCACGCTGATCGACACGTGCTTCGGGACGCATCACCTGCAGTTCGCGGAGGACGCCGACCACACGCTGTATTTCAGCGGCGACGCGAACGTCATCGGCTGGCTCAGGACCCGCGTGTACGACGAGACGGGCGATGTCGCCAGGGCCATCGGCTGGTGCCCGGTTGTGCTCGATACGACCGGCGATGGCCGCATCGGCGCGTATACCGAGCCCGATGAGCCGGCGGATCCCGCGAGAGACCGGAGGATCTCCGGCTTCCCGTACGGCATCATCCCCAATCCCGTCGACGGCAGCATCTGGTACACGACGATCGGCGTGCCCGGGCGGATCGTCCGGCTCGAGATCGGCAGCGACCCGCCCGCGACGTGCAAGGCGGAGCTGTACGAGCCGCCCTTCGACAATCCGCAGCGCCCCGGCGTGCTCGCGTACACGCCGCGCGGCATCGACGTGGATCGAAACGGCGTGATCTGGACGGGGCTCTCGGGCAGCGGGCACCTGGCGAGCTTCGATCGCCGGAAGTGCCGCGTGCTGAGCGGCCCCACCGCGACCGGTCAGCATTGCCCCGAGGGATGGACGTTGTATCGGGCGCCCGGACCAGCCATGAAAGGCGTGGAGCACGAGCAGAGCGCCGACTTCTTCTATTACAACTGGGTGGACCAGTTCGACACGCTGGGGCTGGGGGCGAACCGGCCGATCGCCAACGGGACGGGCTCCGATTCGCTGCTCGTGCTGCAGCCCGACGGCCGGTTCCTGGTGCTGCGCGTGCCGTATCCGCTGGGCTTCTACACGCGCGGGCTCGACGGGCGCATCGACGATCCGCGCGCGGGGTGGAAGGGCCGCGGCGTGTACGCGAACTACGGACCGAACGCCATCTGGCACGCCGAGGGTGGCAAGGGCACGCGCAGCGCCATCGTGAAGTTCCAGATGCGGCCGGACCCGCTGGCGAAGTGAGGGCGCACGCTAAGCCTAGCGGCCGACCAGCGCCTCCCAGTTGACCACCACGTTGATCGGCTCGCGGGTGCTTTCGTCGGCGGTGTCGACGAGGAACCGCTGGCCGTCGGCGGTGGCGGCGTAGTGGTTGCGGTACCGCGTGATGTCGCCGCTGAGGGGCACACGGAAGAGGACCGCGGGCCGGCTGGCCCGCAACGCCTCACCCGGCAGCACGTCCACCGCCGTCATGGCCCCGTCGGGTGTGACGTAGACGATCTCGCGTCCGCCCTTCGTCCACTGCGGCTCGGCGCCGCCGCCGACCGAGATCGCCCGCTTGGCCCCGCCGTCCGGGAATGACTGCACGTAGACTTCCCAGTTTCCGGTCTCATCGGACGTGTACACGATCCACGCGCCGTCGGGCGAGATTTTCGGCTGCATCTCGTTCGTCGGGGTTCTGAGGAACGGCCGCGGCACGCGGTCGCCGAACGTGGGCAGGATCCAGATGTCGAGGCGCGTCTCCGGATCCGAGCTCACGTAGACGAAGTAGCGGCCGTCGCCCGACCAGTCGCCGCTGAGCTTCATCTCCTTGCTCCGCACGAGCAGCCGTTCGTCCTCCGGCCGGCCTGCAATCGGGCGCAGGTACAGGTCGACCGCATCGGGAACACGACGGGAGGTGAAGACGATCCCCGCTCCGCCCGGAGACCAGACCGGCAGGTTTCCGTCACCGAGCTTGGTAGGCGCTCCCTGCTCGAGGTCCACCAGCCAGAGACCGTCGCGGTCGCCGAGCAGCTGGCGCTGATCGGGCGAGATGACCGGATTGTGCAGGTCGACCGACTCGTCGACCGACCCGACCGGGCGGCCCTGGCGGTCGAACCAGGCCAGGTGATGGCCCGTGGCCTCGCCACCGAAGGCCAGAAGGTTCGAAGCGGCCGACATCGTGTCCGAGCGCATGCTCACACCGCCCAGCGCTGCAGCGGAGCCCGACGTTCGCAGTCGCACCGGATCGAACGGCTGCACCATCACGACCCGATCCCGGACGTAGATCAGCTGATCGGGCGGAGCGAACGTCACGCTCGTGCTGATCTGGTCGAGGATCGGAATGCGAGCCGGCGAATCCAGCGAGCCCGCGAAGGTGCCGGTGTACTCCGGCTTGGTGCTGTCGACGAAATACAGGAAGTGGCGCCCATCCGGAAGGAATTGTGGCGCCATGTGCGCGACCTCGTGCCGCGACGGGTCCAGCGTGGTGACGGGCGTCGCCGCACTCTCGCCCGAGTCCTTGACCAGGTAGAGTCGCGACATCCGATCGGCGTAGAGGATGGCTCCGGTGGAGGACCAGGCCCCGCCAGACGGCCTGTAGCCGACCGCCGTGAGCGTCTGCGGCGGCGCGCCGTCGAGCCCGGCGCGCTTGAGCCAGCCATTGGCGAAGAACGCCAGGGACTGGCTGTCGGGCGACCAGAACGGACGGAACGTTCCCTCGGTGCCGGTGAGCGGCCTGGCTGTCGCCGAGTCCAGCGGCCGGACCCACAAGCGGGTCTTGCCGTCCTGCACGTGCCGCACAACGAACGCCAGATAGCGCCCGTTCGGCGACAACACGCCGCCGGAGGCGAGGGTCGTGCCAGCAGGGGCTTCCTGCTGGAACCAGATCGGCTGCTCAATGGGGACCGTGCGCGCGACGTCGATCGATGGAGCCCACGCGACAAGGAGCGCAATGCCCGCGGCGAGTCCCAGCCACAGGATCGGACTGCCCCACCTGACAGCGGTCGGGCCAGCGACCGGTGCGCCGCGTGCACCCAGAGCCGGGACCCCTTCATGTGCGGGTGACACGGCATCGCCGGCGAGGGCGTGTCGAGTCGAGGCCGTGGGAGCCTCCAGCACCGGCGTGACGGCGGCCAGAAAACGGTACCCCCGCCGGGGGATCGTGGCGATGTAGTGCGGCTGCGCGGAATCGTCGCCGAGCGCGCGCCGGAGCATCGAGATGCTCTGCGTCAGGCTGTCGTCGGTGACGAAGGCATCCGGCCAGACCAGCCGAATCAACTCGTCCTTCTCGACGATGCGATCCCGGTGTTTCACGAGCGCCAGCAGCGTCTCGCAGGCCTTGCCGGTCAGGAGGACGTCGCCGTCCCGCGTGAGGCGATGGGCGTCGACCTCGAGCCGGAACCGGCCGAACAAGTACGCCTTGACGGGAGCTGTCTCGGATGCGCCGCTCATGGCCATGTCTCAGAACTTCTCAGAACGTTTCAGTCAGGATTCAGCGGCCCCCTCAGGACACTGTCGTGCCGAAAGCCTTATTCTAGGAGAACTGGGCGCCGGCAGCCAGTTAGGGGAGGCGCCCACTCACAACTTCGAGGTTTCGTCTCGATGAGGACTATTCACAGCGTTTTGCTCGCCGGTGCCGTGCTGGTTGGTTTCACCGGCCCCGTGTACGCCCAGGTCGATCTGAGCGGGGAGTGGGCCGCGCGTCAGCACGAGGACGCGCCGGAACGCGGCGGGGGACCGGAAGTGGGCGAGTATCAGGGTCTGCCGATCAACGATGCGGCGCGCTTCCGCGCGGACGCGTGGAGCGCGTCGCTCTGGACCGTGCCGGAGCATCAATGCATCCCGCATCCGGCCGACTACGGGCCGAACTTCTCCGGCGTGCGCATCTGGAAGGACGTCGATCCGGTAACCCAGGAGATCGTCGCCTATCACACGAACATCGCGTGGATGAACCCCGTGCGGACGATCTGGATGGACGGTCGTCCCCATCCCGGTCCGAACGCGCTTCACACCTGGGAGGGGTTTTCGACCGGGCGATGGGAAGGCGACATGCTCACGGTCGAGACCACACACCTCAAGGCCGGGTACCTGCGCCGCAACGGGCTGCCGCGCAGCGAGAAGGCCGTACTGCGCGAGCACTTCTTCCGAACCGGCGACGTCCTCACCTGGATCAGCATCGTCACGGATCCGGTGTACCTGACGGAGCCGTACATCAAGAGTCGAAACTTCGTGCTCGATCCCGGCTACCAGGTGACGCTCTATCCGTGTTCCATCGACGTCGAGGTGCCCCGACCCGGCGGGGAGATTCCGCATTACCTGCCAGGCTCCAATCCGTTTCTGTCCGATTTCGCCATGAAGCACAACCTTCCGCTCGAAGCTGTTCGCGGTGGTGCGTCGACGATGTATCCCGAGTATGTGGAGCGTGTGAAGGCGTCCGCCCCGGCGGACAGGGGTGTGCGATGAGGGCATCGGCCATTCGATGGTGCCTGGTGGGAACGGTAGCCATCGCCGCCTTCTTCCCTGAGGGCGCTTGCGTAGACGCTCGTAGGGCGCGGCTTTACGCCGCGCCAGGGCGGGCCGTAAAGGCCCGCCCTACGTCAATCCAAGCGCCTTCCAGTGTGGCCCTCGATGTCGTTCCCGTGCGAGGCGGCATCTTCATGATTGCCGGGCCCGGGGGGAACACCACCGTTCAGGTGGGGCGGGATGGCGTGCTGGTCGTCGACCCCCAGACCACAGCGGTCAGCCAGCCGATACTCGCCGAAATCGGGAAGCTGTCGCCTGCGCCGATTCGGTACGTGATCAACACGACGCTGGACGCGGACCATGTCGGTGGCAACCAGGCTGTTGCCGGATCCGGACAGACACTCGCCGGCGGCAACACCCGGGCGGCGACCGTGTATTCGAGCGGCGGCGCGCCCATCTACGCCCACGAGAACGTGTTGAAGCGCCTCAGCGGCGAGGGAGGTGTGGCCTCAGGCTGGCCCACCGACACCTATTTCGTCGATCAGAAGGACCTCTTCATCAACGGCGAGCCGGTGCAGTTGATTCACGCCCAGGCCGCGCACACGGACGGAGATACGATGGTCGTCTTCCGTCGGACCGACGTGGTGAGCGCGGGCGACGTGTTCACGCCCGATCGGTATCCCGTCATCGATCTCCAGCGTGGCGGCAGCATCAACGGGCTCATTGCCGGGCTCAATCAGCTGCTTCGGATCACGGTCCCTGAGTTCAACCAGCAGGGCGGCACGCTCGTGGTCCCAGGGCATGGCCGTCTCTCGGATGAAGCCGATGTCGCCGACTACCGCGACATGGTGACCATCGTCCGCGATCGGATCCAGGACCTGGTGAAGAGAAAGATGACGCTGGAGCAGGTGAAGGCGGCCAGGCCGACATTCGACTACGACGGCATCTACGGCGCGCAGAAGGGCGCCGAGTTCATCGAGCAGGTCTACCGGAGCCTCGCGAGATGACGGGCCGTCGGTGCGAAGGGCGAATTGTCGGTGCGACCGTGCCACGGGTCGGTGCGACCGCGTACTACGTCGGTGCGATGGTGCTGATCGCGCTATCGGTGCACCTTGGTGCGCAACAGGCACCTGCCGGCGCTCGTCAGGGTGGCCCTCCACCGACGGCGCGCTCGGCGGCGCCGATCGATCTCACCGGCCAGTGGGTCTCCGTCGTGACCGAAGACTGGCGGTGGCGCATGGTGACGCCGCCGAAGGGCGACTACGCCAGCATCCCCTTGAACCCCGCGGGCCGCAAGCTTGCGGACGGTTGGGACCTTGCCGCCGACAACGCGGCGGGCAACCAGTGCCGAGCGTTCGGGGCCGCCGCCATCATGCGCATGCCGACGCGGGCGCGCATTTCATGGCAGGACGACAGCACGGTCAAGCTCGAGACCGACACGGGCCAGCAGACGCGGCTGTTCCGGTTTGCGTCGGCGGCTCCGCCTGGCGCCGCCACGGCGCCGCCGGCGACAGAGCGTACGTGGCAAGGCGAGTCGACCGCGCAGTGGTTCCGCCAGCCGCAGACGCGCGGCCTCGGATTCGGCGGGCGCGGAGCCCTGGCGGGCGGCAGCCTGCGAGTCGTGACGCGCAACCTGCGCCCTGGCTATCTCAGAAAGAACGGAGTCCCGTACGGCGAGGACGCGGTGGTGACGGAAGCGTTTTACCGCCACGACGAGCCGAACGGCGACGTCTGGTTCACCGTCACGACCATCGTCGAGGACCGGACCTACCTCACTCAACCGTTCATCACGAGCTCGTCGTTCAAGCGCGAGACCGATCCGTCGAAATGGAGCCCCACGCCGTGTGAGACGGCCCCTCCGCTCGAGATGCCGGGCCGCGGCGGGCGCGGCGGAGGATAGGCAGGCCTGAGGGCGCGTTAGGGCGCGGGAATTCAGAGAATTTCAGCGATCATCAGCGGATCCTTCAGCGAGGGCCGCCGGCGCACCCTGCGAGTCGTGCATCCGGAGGGCCGGTCGAGGTCGGATTCCCCGCCCCCTCATAACGTTTCAGCGCATTTCAGCGACCTCGTCAGGACTTCGGCCGCGCCGCGGGCGTAGCGTTCCAAGGCGCGACATCCTTGCGGGCCCGGTCACGTCGCGCGCGTCCAGCCGGGTAAGGGAAGAAGGAAGGGAAGCTGTGCAGAGGCTGATCGGATTCCTGGCTCTCGTTGTGTTCTTTGCAGCCCTGCCGTCGGCAGGGTACGCCCAGGCCACCATCACGGGTGTGGTCCGGGATACGTCCGGCGGCGTGCTGCCGGGCGTGACGGTCGAGGCCGCAAGTCCGGCCCTGATCGAGAAGGTTCGCGCTGCCGTGACGGACGGTACAGGTCAGTACCGCATCATCGACTTGCGTCCCGGCGTGTACGCCGTGACCTTCACGCTTCCAGGTTTCGGCACGGTGAGGCGGGAGGGCGTCGAGCTGCAGGGGACCGTCACCGTGACCGTGAACGCCGACATGCGCGTCGGCGGCGTCGAGGAAACGATCACCGTCACCGGGGAGGCGCCGGTCGTCGACGTGCAGACCGTGACGCAGCAGCGGGTCATGGACCGGACGGTGCTCGATGCGATTCCCACCGGACGGACGGTGCACAACATGGCCGCGCTGATCCCTGGAATGGTCTTGGGCATCACCGGACCGGTGACCCAGGACGTCGGCGGCTCGACGATCACAGGGCTCCAGTCGGCGGCGATCCACGGCGGCCGCACAGGCGATCAGCGCGTGATGATGGACGGTCTGCCGCTCAACACGTCGCAGGGCAACATCAGCGGCTTCATCGCGAACCCGGGCAGCACGCAGGAGTTCACCATCGACATCTCGGGGGTTTCCGCCGAGGACAATTCGGGCGGCGTGCGCATGAACATCGTTCCGCGTGAAGGCGGCAACACGTTCAGCGGCACGCTGTTCGTCACCGGGGCCAGCAGCGGGTTCCAGAGCACGAACTTCGACGAGAAGCTCGCGGCCCGCGGGTTCAGCGCTCCCGACCCGCCGAAGGATCTCGATCGAACGTGGGACGTCAACCCCGCCTTCGGCGGCCCGATGCTCCGGGATCGGTTGTGGTTCTATTCAGGCGTGAACTGGCACGACGCCAGGACGTTCCTCGCGGGGAAGCCGAACGCCAATGCAGGAAACCCGGACTCGTGGGTGTACTCGCCGGCTCCGAACGGCGAGCTGTTCGCAGGGATCCAGCTGAAGAGCTACAACACCCGCGTGACGTGGCAGGCGCATCCCAAGCACAAGCTGGCCTTCTTCCTCGACTACCAGGACCGGTGCCGCTGCCCGGAGGGCAATCCGACCGAGGCGACCGAGGCGACCGTCGACTCGAAGTATCCCGGCCAGCGGTTCGGCTCGGTCACCTGGTCGGCGCCGCTGACCAACCGGCTCCTTCTCGACGCAGCCCTGCTGGATCGGTACGAGCGCTGGGGCGATTACTCGCCGGCGGGCGCGAACCTCGCGCTGATCCAGGTCACCGACAGCGTGTCGGGCATGACGTATCACGGTCAGGGGCCGCTCGTGGACACCCGCAACACCAATCGCAACCTGCGGGCGTCAGTGTCGTTCGTGACCGGGGCTCACGCCTTCAAGGCCGGATTCATGAACATCTGGGCCAAGCACAATCCCCGCAACACGACCAATGACGAGCATCTCACCTACACCTTCACGAACGGCGTGCCTACGTCCCTCACGATGTACGCCAACCCGCGTGAGTCGGACAACCGGCTGACCGACTTCGGCATGTTCGTGCAGGATCGGTGGACGATCAACCGGCTGACGCTCAGCGGCGGGCTCCGGTACGACTACCTGCACTCGTGGTTCCCGGCCCAGACGCTGGGGCCCGCGCGGTGGACCCCCGCCCGCAACATCTCCATCGGCAAGACCGACTGGACGACGTGGCACGACGTGACGCCGCGCATGGGCGCCGCGTACAACGTGTTCGGCAACGGCAAGACGGGCCTGAAGGTCACGCTGAACAAGTATCTCGGCGCGCAGTCCGCCAGCGGAGGCTTCGGCGCCGCGGCCAACCCGCTCAACCGCGTGGCGGCGACGACGAACCGGAACTGGAACGATGGCAATGGCGACTTCGTGCCCGACTGCGACCTGCTGAACCCGAGCGCCAACGGCGAGTGCGGCCCCTACTCCAACCGCGCCTTCGGCACCGTGCTGCCGGCCACCAACTTCGATCCGGACCTGGTCGAGGGCTTCGGCGTCCGCTTCTACAACTGGGAGCTCGCCCTCTCCGTCCAGCACGAGGTCGCGCCTCGCATGTCGGTCGAGGTGGGCTACTTCCGGCGGTGGTATGGCAACTTCATCGTGACCGACAACCGGGCGGTGACCGCGGCCGACTTCGACCGCTTCAGCGTCACTGCACCGACGGATTCCCGCCTCCCCGGCGGCGGCGGTGACGTCGTCTCCAACCTGTACAACGTGAAGCCGGCCAGCTTCGGGCGGACCGACAACGTCGTGACCCTTTCGAAGAACTTCGGTGACCAGACAGAGCGGTGGCATGGTGTGGACCTCAACCTGAGCGTGCGTGACGTGTACGGGCTGAGGTTCCAGGGAGGGATGAGCACCGGGAACACGTTGACCGACAACTGCGAGATCCGCGATGCGCTGCCGGAGATCGCCGTCAACAACCCGTACTGCCGCGTCTCGACCAAGTTCATCACGCAGGTGAAGGGGCTGGTCAGCTACGTCGTGCCGCGGATCGACGTCCAGGTGAGCGCAGGGGTCCAGAACATCGTGCCCGGTGCGGGGGGCGGCGGACAGATCGCCGCCAACTGGAACGCGTCGAACGCGGTGGTGCTGCCGTCGCTGGGCCGTCCGCTGTCCGGGAATGCATCGAACATTTCGGTGAACCTGGTCGAGCCGGGCACGAGGTATCTCGAGCGGTCGACGCAGGTGGATCTGCGCCTGGGCAAGATCTTCCGCCCGGGCGGGCGGCGGGCCAGCGTGAACCTCGACCTGTACAACGCGTTCAACTCGAACTCCGTGCTCGGGCAGATCAACAACTTCGGTCCCGTCTGGCAGCGGCCGATCTTCGTGCTGCCGGGGCGGCTCGCGAAACTGAGCGCGACGTTCGACTTTTGATACGGCTTTCATGTTGATGTAGCGCGGGGGCTTCAGCCCCCGCGTGGCGATCCACGCGCAGGCTAAAGCCTGCGCGCTACACCCAGGTGAGAAGCGGATTAGACCCGATGGCGCGACTGCACGACACGGCGCGTGGTGCCCTGCTCGTCGCCATGATGTCCGCGGCCAGCCCGACGGCCGGACAGGTCGACCTGTCCGGCCACTGGGTGAAGCCGAACCACGAGGACCACGCGAGCGAGGCGAGCATCGGCGACTACAGCGGGCTGCCCATCAACGAGGCCGCCCGCATCAGGGCGGATGCGTGGAACCCCGAGCGCTGGGGCATGCCCGAGCACCAATGCGAGCCGCATCCGGTCACGTACGCGCCGGTCGGTCCCTCGAACATGCGCATCCTGCCCGTCATCGATCCCCAGACCCAGGACATCGTGGCCTGGGACGTGACGCTGCACTGGATGGAGATGCACCGGAGGATCTGGATGGACGGGCGTCCCCATCCCCCGGCATGGGCCCCGCACACGTGGATGGGCTTTTCGACGGGGACGTGGGAAGGCGACGTGCTGACCGTTACCACCACGCACATCAAGGCGGGGTGGGTTCGCCGGAACGGCCTGCCGCACAGCGATCGGGCCGTGCTCCGCGAGCACTGGGTCCGGACCGGCAACGTCCTCACGCTGATCTCCGTCGTCAACGATCCGATCTATCTCACGGAACCGTTGATCCGAACCCTGAGCTGGGAGCTCAGTCCTGGCTACCAGATCGGATCCTATCCCTGTGACATTTCGGTGGAAGTCGATCACCCGGAAGGGCACGTGCCCTTCAACCTGCCCGGGCAGAACCCGTACCTCTCGGAGTACGCCGCCCGCTATGGCCTCCCGCTCGAGGCCGTCCGCGGCGGCGCCGAGACGACGCGCCCGGAGTACGCGGAGGCGCTGAGACGGCGTCTGGCGCAGCCTGGCGCACCGCGAGGGCAGTGATGTGCGGCCGAGAGCGTCTGTCGTCCGCCACGACGGCAGCCTGCGCCATCGCCATGCTCGGCGTTCTCACGGCGGCGCGGCCGGCTGGTCAGGACGCACTCCTGCAGGCGGCGAACCAGCGCAGCGCCGTACAGGTGTATCCGGTCCGCGGCAATGTCTACCTGCTGGTGAGCCCGGCTGGCCCGAACGTCACGGTTCACACAGGTGACGAGGGGGTGCTCGTCGTCGACACGGGCCCTGCCGCGCACGCCGAAGATGTGCTGGGTGCGATCCGGCGTCTCTCGCGCCTCCCGATCCGGTACGTGATCAACACGACCCACCGCGACGATCACGTGGGCGGCAACGCCGTGATTGCGGCGGCCGGACGGGGGTTCGAAGGGGTGGCCAGCCTTGGCGCGGCGGCGCGCGCCACGGGCATCGCGCACGAGAACGTGCTGAAGCGGCTCAGCGGCCTCGGGGAGGCGAGCGCGTCCCCCGCCGCCGCATGGCCGACGCTGGCGTTCCACACACGGAAGAAGGAAATCCATCTCAACGGTGAGCCGATTCACGTGCTGCACCAGCCGGCGGCCCACGCCGACGGCGACAGCCTGGTGTTCTTCCGCTCCTCCGACGTCGTCAGCGCCGGGGATGTCTTCCTGACGACGACGTACCCGGTCATCGACACGGCGCGTGGCGGAAGCCTCGACGGCGTGATCGCCGCGCTGAACGCGCTCATCGACATCACGACGACGCGAAAGAACCAGGAGGGCGGGACGCTTGTCATTCCAGGCCACGGCCGCGTGTCGGACGAGGCGGACGTGGTCGAGTACCGTGACATGCTGGCGATCGTTCGCGGACGCGTGCAGCACTACGTCGCGCAGGGGATGACGCTGGCCGAGATCCAGCGGGCACGCCCGACCATGGACTACGACGGGCGCTATGGGGCGGCGACCGGGCCCGCCAGCCCCCAGGAGTTCGTCGAGATCGTGCACCGGGGCGTGGTCGACGCCGCGAAGAGGGCCGGATCGTGACGGGACGTCCGATCCACCCGTTGCTCGTCGCCGCGGTGGTTCTCGTGGCCACCTCCGCCAACGCCGATCAGCGGGGGCGCGGCGCGGGCCGGGGCGACGCTGCGCCGGTGTCCGCCCGCGAGGCGGCCCACTTCGACCTGACCGGCTACTGGACCGCCGTCGTCACCGAGGACTGGCGGTGGCGGATGGTGACGCCGCCGCGCGGCGACTACAGGGGTGTGCCGCTGTCGGCCGAAGGGCGCCGCGTCGCCGATGCCTGGGATCCGGAATCCGACGCCGCAGGCGGCAACGCGTGCCGCGCGTACGGCGTCGGCGGCATCATGCGCATGCCGACGCGGCTGCACATCACGTGGCAGGACGACTGGACGCTCCGAATCGACACCGACGCCGGACAGCAGACGCGGCTGCTCCGCTTCCGTCCGCAGGAACCGCCCGCCGAGCCGTCATGGCAGGGACGTTCACTCGCGCGGTGGGACAAGCAGCCCCTGGCGCGCGGATTCAGCGGACGCGTGCCGTCGGAAGGGCCGGGGACCTTGCAGGTGGTGACGACGGCCGTGCGACCCGGGTACCTCCGACGAAACGGCGTCCCGTACAGCGAGCGCGCGGTGGTAACGGAAACTCTCGTGCGGCATGCCGACTTCGGCGAGGAATGGTTCACGGTGATCACGACCGTCGAGGATCCCCTGTATCTGAGCAGGTCGTTCATTACCAGCACGCAGTTCAAACGTGAGCCGGACGGCTCGAAATGGAATCCCACCCCATGCGAGGTCGTGCTGCCGGTTCAGTAGGGAGCGACGCGCACGCTGAAGCGTGCGCTCTACAGGTGGCAACGTGTAGCGCGCAGGCTTTAGCCTGCGCGACCGCTGGAATTCGGGAGGCGTTATGAAGAGGACGGTGCTTGCACGACTTGCGGTAGGCCTGGCCGGGCTGATGGCCGCGGTGTCGCTGAACGGGGCGCAGCAGCCCGCCGTCGAGGTCCCGATCGACAACGACGACATCGGTGGGGTGGTTCGCGGCCCTCGGGGCCCCGAAGCCGGTGTGTGGGTGATTGCCGAAACCGACGATCTCGACACCAAGTATCGCAAGATGGTCGTCACCGACGATCAGGGCCGATACGTTCTTCCTGATCTGCCGGATGCCTCATACCAGATCTGGGTGCGCGGCTACGGCCTGGTGGACTCCCCGAAGGTGACGTCGCGGCGGGGCCGGCAGCTGGTCCTGACCGCGGTGCCCGCGCCCGACGAGAAGACAGCGGCTCAGTACTATCCGGCGAACTACTGGTTCTCCCTGATGAAGGTGCCTGAAGAAGGGGCCTTCCCGCAGGGGCAGATCCAGTCGCAGGCCCAGTGGATCGGACAGATCAAGAACATCGGGCGGTTCCAGATGGGGATCAAGGCGACACGCGAGATTCCGCCGGAGCTCGGCGCGCTCGGCTTCAAGACGACGGAGGAGGCGCTGCGGTACTACACGACGGCGGGACAGCTGACGGAGATGAGCGCTCCGCAGTTCGCCATGCCGTGGTTCGTGGAATGGATCGAACGGATTCGCGGTGGCGCCGTGCCGCCGGCGCCACCGCGCCCCGAAGGCGTCGAGCGCAACCTGGTCGTCACGCTCTGGGACGTGTCCAATCAGGTGCCGTTCATCCACGACGTCGCCAGCACCGACAAGCGGAATCCGACGCTCAACCCGAACGGGCGCGTCTACGGCGTGGAGTTCCACAACGACGGCCTCATCGAGCTCGATCCCGTGAGGCATGCCGAGCGGACGATCACGATTCCGGCGGAGGTCGACAAGTCGACCATGCGCACGTTCACGCGGACGGCGATGGACAACCCGTCGCTGACGTGGGGGGAAGAGATCATCATCCGCGACCATTCGAATCCGAATCACCTGACGATGGATGCGCAAGGGCGTGTCTGGATTGCGGCCGCGGTGAACGTGACGGCCACGCCTGCATATTGTCGCGAAGGGTCGACCAACAAGTTCGCCCAGGCGCAGCCGCTGAACGAGTCCAACCGCCACATCGCGATGTACGACCCGCGCAGCGGGAGGTTCACTCTCTTCCACACGTGCATCCGGACGCATCACGTCCAGATGGCGACCGACGGCACCAACAGGCTGTTCAGCAATCCGCTCGGCATGCCCATGGTGTACTTCGGCTGGATCGACATCGACGCCTACGAGCGGACGCGCAGCGTCGAGGCGGCGCAGGGGTGGTGTCGTCTCTACTTCGACGCCGACGGCGACGGTCGCGCGGATCGCGACAAGCCCGTGCCAGGCGGCGCTCCGTACAGCGTCATCCAGAACCCCGTGGACGGCAGCGTCTGGGGCGCGCAGACGAGCAGCCCGGGCGTGTTGGTGCGCCTGAGCCTCGGCACGAATCCCCCTGAGACGTGCGTGGGGGAGGCCTTCCAGGTGCCGTTCGATCCGAACCCGTCGAGGACTGGCGTGACATCCGGCTTCACGCCGCGCGGGATCGACGTCGACGGCAGCGGCGTCATCTGGACGGCGCTGGCCGGCAGCGGGCACCTGGCGAGCTTCGACCGCCGCAAGTGCAGGGTGCTGACGGGCGAGGCCGCCATGACGGGTCGCCATTGCCCCGAGGGCTGGACGCTGTACTCCACGCCTGGGCCGAAGTTCCAGGGGGTGGACGCGGACATCAACGC
>JACQTK010000166.1 GCA_016210845.1 Acidobacteriota bacterium
CAGATCCAGTACAGGCGGATCGATGGGACGCCCGGGGCGTCGGCGGTGTGGAAGATGGTGCAGCACGTGGTCAATCACGCGTCGTACCATCGCGGCCAGGTGACGACCATGCTCAGGCAGCTGGGCGCGGCGCCGCCGAAGCCGATGGACCTGATCGCGTTCTACCGCGGGCGCGACGCCGCCAGCGTCTGATGCGTGCCGTTCCCGACGCGTCGGTGCTTCCCTCCGGCCGGGCCTTCAGCGAGGAGTTCCTGCGCCTCCGGGCGCTCGCGATCGACTGGACCCGCGATTACTACGATCGCAGCCACCTGCTGCGGACGGGCGACTGGCTGCTCGCGCTCGATCCCCGGGCGCCCGAGCCGCTCGTGATTGCGGCGTTGACGCACGACATGGAGCGCACGGTGCCCGGAGGGCCGGTGCTCGACAAGGCGAACACCCCGTGGGACGACCCTGCGTACAACGCCGCCCATTGTGCCCGTTCGGCCCACGTGGTGGCGAGCTGGCTCACCGCGCACGCGGCGTCGGAGCGGTTCGTGCAGGGCATCCGCACGCCGATCCTCGAGCACGAGTTCGGGGGATCCGCCGAGGGGGACCTGATGCAGGCGGCCGACTCCATCTCCTTCCTCGAGACGAACCGTGGGCTCGTGGTCGGGTGGGTCGAGGGTGGGGAGTGCAGCGTCGAGAAGGGGCAGGCGAAGATGCAGTGGATGTGCGACCGGGTACGCCTCGAGCGGGCGCGAGCCGTCGCACGGGCGCAACTGGAGGCTGGAATGGCCGAGATCGCCCAGCGGCTCGCGGAGGCCTAGTGGTCTGTCGCTCCCAAGTCCGGCCGCTCCGCTCCACCCCACCGCGCATAAACCGCGCGGTGGGGGCCCCGGAGTCGCGGCCGGCAGATTGCGCTCGGAGGCTCGTTGTGAGTAGGACTCCTTCAGTCCGGACGGTCCACTAGAATGCCCAGACGTGTGCTCGGCGGCCTGATCCAGGCGGCCGCGCCGCTGACCGATCCGTCCGTCCCGATCGAGAGAATCCGCCAGGCGGCCATCGACGCTCACATCCCCTTCATCGAGGAGGCGGGCCGCCGCGGCGTCCAGATTCTCGGCCTGCAGGAGGTGTTCAACGGCCCCTACTTCTGCCCGTCGCAGGATCCGCACTGGTACGACCTTGCCGAACCGGTGCCCGGGCCGACCACCGACCTGATGGCGCAGTACGCGAAGAAGTACCGGATGGCGATGGTCGTGCCCGTGTACGAGCGGGAACAGGCCGGCGTCTACTACAACACGGCCGCGGTCTACGATGCCGACGGGGCCTACCTGGGGAAGTACCGCAAGTACCACATCCCGCACACGTCGGGCTTCTGGGAGAAGTATTTCTTCAAGCCGGGCAACCTCGGCTATCCAGTGTTCAAGACGCAGTTCGCGACGATCGGCGTGTACATCTGCTACGACCGCCACTTCCCTGAAGGCGCGCGGCTGCTTGGCCTTGGCGGCGCCGAGATCGTGTTCAACCCGTCGGCCACCGTTGCGGGACTGTCGCAGTATCTCTGGAAGCTCGAACAGCCTGCCCATGCCGTCGCCAACGGCTATTTCATGGCGTGCAGCAACCGCGTGGGCGAGGAGGCGCCCTGGAACATCGGCCGGTTCTACGGCTCGTCGTACTTCGTCGATCCGCGCGGCACCTTCCTGGCGATCGGCTCCGAGGACAAGGACGAGCTCGTGGCGGCCGAGATGGACCTCGATCTGATCGAAGAGGTTCGGCGCGTGTGGCAGTTCTACCGCGACCGTCGTCCTGAGAGCTACGGCGCGATGGTGGAGCAGCTCCCGTGAGCCTCCTCATCACGGGCGGCACGATCGTCACGGCCACCGACCTGTACACGGGCGACGTCTTCGTCGAGCGCGAGACGATCACCGCGATTGGCACCTCGCTCTCGATGCCCGCGGATCGCGTGATCGATGCCACGGGCAAGTACCTCTTTCCTGGCGGCATCGACGTGCACACGCATCTCGACATGCCGTTCGGCGGCACCACCTCCTCGGACGACTTCGAGTCGGGCACGATTGCGGCGGCGTTCGGCGGAACGACGACAATCGTCGACTTCGCGATTCAGTACAAGGGACAGACGCTGCACCACGCGTGGGACGCGTGGATGAAGAAGGCCGACGGCAAGGCGGCCATCGACTACGGCTTCCACATGATCGTCACGGACCTGTCCGATCAGGTGGAGCAGGAGATGGACGCGCTGGTCCGCGAGGGTGTCACCTCCTTCAAGCTGTTCATGGCCTATCCGGGCGTCTTCATGCTGGACGACGCGAGCATCTTCAGGGCGCTGCTGAGGACGGGGAGAAACGGCGGCACCATCTGCATGCACGCCGAGAACGGCGGCGTGATCGACGTGCTGGTGAAGCGGGCGCTTGCCGAAGGGAAGACCGCCCCGACGTATCACGCGCTCACGCGGCCTGCGCGGGCCGAGGCCGAAGCCACCCATCGCGCCATCGCCCTGGCCGAGATGGCGGACGTGCCGATCTACATCGTGCATCTGTCGGCGGCCGAGGCGCTCGAGATGGTGACCGAGGCCCGCGACCGCGGCCTGCCCGCGTACGCCGAGACCTGTCCTCAGTATCTCTTCCTCTCCTCCGACAACTACGAGGAGCCTGGCTTCGAGGGCGCCAAGTACGTGATGAGCCCGCCGCTGCGGCCCAAAGAGACGCAGGATCGGCTCTGGCGCGGCCTCGCCTTTGGCGATCTCCAGGCCATCTCGACCGACCACTGCCCGTTCTGCATGAAGGAACAGAAAACGCTGGGCGAGGGCGACTTCTCGAAGATTCCCAACGGCGCGCCTGGCATCGAGACGCGGATGAGCCTGGTCTACGACGGCGGGGTGCGCGGCGGACGCATCTCGCTCAACCGGTTCGTCGAGCTGACCGCCACATCGCCCGCCAGGATCTTCGGCCTGTTCCCGCGGAAGGGGACCATCGCGCCGGGCTCGGACGCCGACATCGTCGTCTTCGATCCCCACAGGAAGATCCGCCTCTCGGCCAAGACCCTCCACATGAAGGTGGACTACAGCCCGTACGAGGGCCGAGAGGTCACGGGCGCCGCCGAGACCGTCATCTCCCGCGGCCGGGTCATCGTCGAGGGGGGACGGTTCACCGGAAAGGCGGGCGGCGGGTCGTTCCTGCGGCGCCGCGCGCGCTGAGGTCGGAGCCGCGTCCAGTCGTGGCCGCAGTCAGTCTCACGCGAGGAGCCTCCGCCATGTCCAACACGCAGACAGTCGCCGCCAGCGCGAAGATCGTTCCGCACCTCTGGTTCGTCGACAAGGCCGTCGAGGCCGCGAACTTCTACGTGTCGCTGTTCCCCGACTAGGGTGCTCGGGGAGATGATGAAGGACCCCGACCGCGGCCGCGCCCGCCGTGTGACCGAGGCGATGCTGCAGATGAAGAAGTTCGACATCGCGCGCCTCGAGCAGGCCTACGCCGGAGATGGGACGCCGCGTCTATAATCGCGCACACATGGGGCGCGAACGGCCAGCGCGACGTCGGAGCATGCCGCGATGACGGGGGACGAGATCGTCGCCCTGTCGAAGAGGCACACCCTCTTCGAGTGGTCCGCGCAGAGCGCCGTCGACCCGATTCCGGTGGCCCGTGCGAAGGGCGCCTATTTCTGGACCCCGGAAGGCAAGCGCTTCCTCGACTTCAACAGCCAGTTGATGTGCGTGAACATCGGCCACGCCGATCCACGCGTGGTCAAGGCCATTCAGGACCAGGCGGCGGTGCTGCCGTACGCCAATCCGTTCATGGCCACCGAGCCGCGCGCGCGCCTGGGCGCCAAGCTTGCCGAGCTCGCGCCTGGCGACATCGACGTCTTCTTCTTCACCAACGGCGGCGCCGAGGCCAACGAGAACGCGTTCAAGATCGCGCGCGCCGTCACGGGGCGCCAGAAGATCCTCGCCCGCTATCGCTCGTATCACGGCGCCACCGCGGCCGCTATCGCCGCGACAGGGGATCCGCGTCGCTGGAGCCAGCCGCCGATGCCTGGCGTCGTCCACGTGCTCGACCCGTATCACGGTATCCAGCGCGGCTGGGACAGCGCAGACAATGCCCTGCGCTATCTGGAGGAGGTCATCCAGCTCGAGGGACCGCAGACGATTGCCGCCTTCATCCTGGAGACCGTTACCGGAACCAACGGCATTCTGGCCCCGCCCGTCGGCTACCTGCAGGGCGTCCGCGCGCTCTGCGACCAGTACGGGATTCTGATGATCGCCGACGAGGTGATGAGCGGGTTCGGCCGCACGGGCAAGTGGTTCGCCGTGGAGCACTGGGACGTCGTGCCCGACATCATGACGATGGCCAAGGGGCTGACGAGCGCGTACGTGCCGCTTGGCGCGGTGGGCGTGCGGCGCGCGATCGCCGATCACTTCCAGACGACGCCGTTTCCGAGCGGGCTGACGTACAGCAGCCACACGCTGGCGTGCGCGGCGGCGCTGGCGACGATTGCCGTCATGGAGGACGATGGCCTCGTCGAGCGGGCCCGGTGCACGGGCGCGATCATGTCCGAGCTGCTCGCCGATCTGGCGGCGCGTCATCCCTCGGTCGGCGCCGTCCGCTCGATCGGGCTCTTCGGCATCGTCGAGCTCGTGCGGAACCGCGAGACGCGAGAACCGATGGCGCCGTTTGGTGGCACGTCTCCCGAGATGGCGGCGCTGGGGACGTTCTTTCGCGACGAGGGGCTGTATACGTTCGTCCGGTGGAACTACTTCTTCACCAATCCGCCGCTGTCGATCACCGAGGCGGAGCTGCGGGAGGGATTCGCCATCATCGATCGCGCGCTGGCGATCGCCGACAGGACGGTCGCGTAGAACCCTCTCACTCACGGCGAGCTGCCGCCAGGTCGCGTCGCGCGGCACATGGACGAAAGGTCGTACCGCTTGGCAAGAACCGGCTCCGACCGAGAATGGCGCTGGCAGTTCGTGTTCCCCGCCGCGCGGATCTGCCGGGATCCCCGATGGGGGCCGGCCGGGCGTTCTCATCTTCACGAATCGGCGGTGCAGCGCGCGGTGGCGGAGGCCGTCCGCCGCGCGGGGATCACGAAGCGGGCCAGCCCGCACAGCCTGGTACGACATTCGCACAGTGCAGGAGCTGCTCGGCCATCGGGACGTGAGGACGACGATGATCTATCTCCACGTGATGCACCGTGGGGCGCTGGGAGTGAAGAGTCCGATCGATCGGCTGTGACATGGATACGCGCGAGCCTGGCGCGTAACCACCGGAGCCGCGCGTGTGCGATCTGGCTGGGAAGCGCATGCGGCTCAGTCGTTTGCCGGGCCTCCGGCTTCACCCGGTCTCGCCTGTTACGCGCCGGCGTCGGCGCGTAACCAGGCAGATCCGTCGTGTGGCGGAGGGTTGTCGCGGCGGCCTTCGCGCGTGACCACGCAGGGAGGCGGCCGGGATTCCTGCTAGAATCGCGTTCCATTCCGCGGGTTACCGTGACGATCGAGGATCCGGCGAAGCGCGGTTACGCGCGGCTTCGCGGTCGACTAATCGTCAGCCGTGCGGATGAAACCTTCTTCGTTAGCCGGACGGAATCAGACGCACACGAATTCAATGGATGCGTACGATCCGAACTCCTCGCCAACTCCAGCCGATTGGCTCCAAGCAGACGAAGGTGAACGAATCGAACTGGTTTCTGCCTACCATCGTCGCCAGAGAATCAAACTGCCCGACGCTCAGCTCCACGCGGTCATCCATGTCGTCGTGGAAAACCAGCTTGCGCTTGGTGAAACGGTCGTCGCGCAGACCCTCGCCCGCCTTCAGGAGGAAGGATTGGGTCGGCATGATGCTCTTCACGCGATTGGGTCGGTCCTTGCAGAAGACTTGTACGCATTGATGCAGGAGGGTGCCACTTCGTCGAGCGAGAACTACCAGCGGTATCTTGAACGGCTTCGACAACTGACGGCCGACAGCTGGCGTGCCGGCTAACCAGCCACGGGCTCGCCCTTGATATCCGTATGTTTCTCGAGGCGAGCCTTGGCTGGTTGGCAGTCTTTGCCTGGCGCGCTTCGCGCGCTAGGACCGCTATACGGCTCAGCGCTGGGGGCGCGCAACGGGTACAAGATCCTCGTCCGGAGCCGTATAGCGGTCCAGGCGATGGACCAGACGCTGCGGCGGGCCGCTCGCGCGTCCCTCCCGGCGCTGGTCATCGCCGGACGTTAGACCGCTGATCTCGGCGACGACGCTATATTCGACGGCATGCCGGTTCTTGCGGTCTTCTTCGGCATCGTCATCCGAATGTTCTATCGAGAGCACGAGCCGAAGCACTTCCACGCCGAACATCAGGGTCAGCACGGGAAGTTCGACTTCGACGGCCAGATGACCGTCGGAAACATCACGTCGAAGACTGCACTGAAGCTGATTCGAGAGTGGGCGCGACGGCATCGGGCTGAGCTGGAGGCAAACTGGGCGAGAATGAAGGCGAAGAAGCCGTTGGAGCGGATCGCGCCGCTCGAGTGAGGGACGCCATGGGATTCCTGCCGCAGGTGGTGCGCGCGACGTACGAACGAGGATTTCGCATCCGGCTGACGTTCAACGACGGCACCGAGGCGAGCGTGGACTTCCGTCCGTGGCTCACCGGCGAGGTGTTCGAGCCGTTGACGAAGCCCGCGTACTTCCGGAGGTTCTTCGTGGACGGTGGCACGGTGGTCTGGCCCAACGGGGCTGACATCGCACCGGAGACGCTGTACGACGCAGCCACGCGGTCTAACGACGCGCTGCAGCCGTCGGCGACGGTTCGATCACCGCGCCGCCGCGGGTGAGCGCCGGCGTTAGCCGGACTTGGTGAATTCGCGGGAGGCTGAGATCATTCGCCGTGGGGTGACACGAAGTGCTGAGGATTCCCGGCATGCCGGGATGGTCAGCGTTGAGTCCCGGATTGCGGACGTCGAGGTCACCGGCGATCGCCTCTGCGAAGGAGCATCATATGGACCTCGGTGCATTCTCGATCAGCCTGGCTGTCAAGGATCTTGAGGCGTCGAGACGCTTCTACGAGAAGTTCGGGTTCGAGGTCTTTGCGGGGAATGCATCCGAGAACTGGCTGATCATGAAGAACGGCGATCATGTGATCGGGCTGTTTCAGGGGATGTTCGACAGGAACATCCTCACCTTCAACCCCGGCTGGGACCGCAACGCTCAGAAGCTGGTCACATTCACCGACGTCCGCGAGCTGCAGCGTCAGCTGAAGGCCAAGGGGGTGCAGCTGCAGCAGCAGGCTGACGAGAGCACGACGGGACCGGCAAGCTTTGTCGCCATCGACCCGGATGGGAATCCGATCCTGGTCGATCAGCACGTGTAAGGAAGGCCTCGGCATCTCATCTATAATCGCGCACATCTGATCCGCTCCTCCGAGGAGGACTCCCATGACGCGCACCGGTGCATTCATCTCCTCGTGTCTCCCCCTGGCGGCGATCGCGCTGGCGGCCGGCACGTCGCCCGCGCTGTTGGCGCAGCGCCCCGTCGGACAGGCGGTCGTCACGCCTGGCGATCCGATCTGGGCGCGTGCGCAGGAGCCCCAGGATCCGCAGGATCCGCCCGCGCCCGCCAACGGCGATCAGGCGCCGCCGGCCGCCGGGCGGGGCCGCGGCGCGGGGCAGGGCCAGGCGCCGCCGCGCCCCTACAACCAGGTGATCACGGACGAAGCGCGCACCGATGAAGGCATCTTCACGGTCCATCGAATCCGTGAGCAGCTGTTCTACGAGATTCCAAAAGTCGAGCTTGGCAAGGACTTCCTGTGGGTGACGCAGATCAAGCGTACGTCGGTGGGCGCCGGCCTGGGAGGCCAGGCCGCGGGCAACCGCGTCGTCCGCTGGGAGCTGGTGGGCAACCGCGTCCTGCTGCGCCTCATCGACTACAGCATCGTGGCGGATCCGTCGGCGCCCATCGCGCGGGCGGTCGCCGACGCGAACAATCCGGCCATCGCCCGGGCGTTCAACGTGGCGGCATTCAGTCCCGAGGGCGATCCGGTGATCGAGGTGACGCCGCTGTTCCTGACCGAGATTCCCGAGCTGTCGGTCCGCGGCCGCCTCGGCGCGCGCGGATTCGATCAGAACCGGACGTTCCTCGAGAACGTCGTGTCGTTCCCCGAGAACATCAACGTCGAGGTCAACCAGACGTACACGGCGCCGGTCGACGCGGGCGGGCGGGGGGATGGGCCGGCGCCCGGACGCGCAGGCATGCGCGGCAACAGCGCCACGGTGACGATGTCGTACAGCATGGTCAAGCTGCCCGAGCAGCCGATGATGCCGCGCCTCTTCGACGAGCGCGTGGGGTACTTCACCCGCAGCATGTACGACTACGGCCGCGACGAGCACCGGGCGACGCCGCGCACCTACATCACCCGCTACCGCCTCGAGAAGCAGAACCCGGACGCGGAGATCTCGGAGCCCGTGAAGCCGATCGTCTACTACGTCGACCCCGCCACTCCGCCCCAGTGGGTGCCCTACGTGAAGAAGGGCATCGAGGACTGGCAGCCCGCGTTCGAGATGGCAGGCTTCCGCAACGCCATCGTCGCGCGGGAGGCACCTGCCGACGATCCCGACTGGAGCGCGGAAGACGCGCGGTACTCGGTGATCCGGTGGCTGCCGTCGACCACCGAGAACGCCTCGGGGCCGCACATCCACGATCCACGCTCGGGCGAGATTCTCGAGGCCGACATCCAGTTCTTCCACAACGTGCAGAACCTGCTGAAGAACTGGTACTTCGTGCAGGTGGGCCCCCTCGATCCCCGCGCGCGGCGCCTGCCGCTGCCCGACGACCTGATGGGCGAGCTGATTCGCTACGTCGTGGCGCACGAGGTGGGCCACACGCTCGGCTTCCAGCACAACATGAAGGCCAGCGCGATGTACTCGCTGGAGCAGGTGCGGGACAAGGAGTGGGTGCGGCAGCACGGCCACACGCCGACGCTCATGGACTACTCGCGCTTCAACTACGTCGCGCAGCCCGAGGACGGCATCGATCCGGCGGATCTGATTCCCAAGATCGGCCCCTACGACACGTGGGCGACCATGTGGGGCTACAAGCCGGTTCCCGGAGCGCGCACGCCCGATGAGGAGCGGCCGACGCTCGACGCCTGGGCTCGCCAGCAGGATCAGACGCCGTGGTATCGCTTCACGACGGCGCAGGCGGGCACCAGCGATCCCTTCAACCAGACCGAGGCCGTGGGCGACGCCGACGCGATCCGCGCCACCGCGCTCGGCCTCAAGAACCTGGAGCGCGTGGCCGACATGCTGCTCGAGGCCACGACCACCAAGCCCGGCGAGCCGTACCGGGAGCTCGCCGAGGTCTACGGACGGCTGGTCGCGCAGTGGACGCTCGAGATGAACCACGTGACGCCGCTCATCGGCGGGTTCCTCTCGCAGCAGCGCCATGTGGGCCAGGACGGCGTGCGGTTCACGCCGGTGCCGCGCGCCACGCAGGTCGAGGCCGTGCAGTTCCTGCTGGCCAACGCGTTCGCCACGCCGAGGTTCCTGATCGAGCCGGAGCTGCTGCGGCGCATGGAGCCGTCGGGCGCGACGGCGCGCGTGCGCAATGCGCAAAACGCGATCATGAACTCGCTGCTGCAGTCGGCCAGAATCGAGCGGCTCATCGAGCAGTCCGCGCTGGACGGCGCCGCGGCCTACGCACCCCTGCAGTTCCTGACCGAGGTCCGTCGCGGCATCTGGAGCGAGCTGGCGGCACCGGCGCGTCCGATCGATCCCTTCCGCCGCAATACGCAGCTGCTCTACCTCGACACGATCGACAACCGGTTGAACGGGGGCGCGGAGCCGAACCCCGCCGTCCGGGCGCTGCTCCGCGGCGAGCTGCGCGCGCTGCGCGCGCAGATCGCCGCGGCGATCCCGTCGGTCACCGACCGGGCCTCGCGCCTGCACCTCGAGGACGCTCGCGACCAGATCGACGAGATCGTGGACCCGCGCGCGATGCGGGCGCGCCCGGCGGGCGGCGCGAGGGCGGGCGGGGCGGGCGACGCGGGAGGGTTCTCCGGAGGCCGCTTCGACTACGACAACGATCCCTTCCTGCGGATACCGGAGACGTGCTGGCCGGACTACGTCGTCCAGTAGCTCGTCGGTGCGACCTTCCTGACGCTTGTCGGTGCGAGTCCCCTGACGACGGTCGGTGCAAATTCGCGTCGCGCGTCGGTGCGACTCCGCTGACGCTCGTCGGTGCGATCGGACTGATGCTTGCCGGTGCGACGGCGCTGGCCGCGCAGACGTCGAATCCCCGGTTCGAGGTGGGCGTGCAGCTGACCTCGGCGGTGTCCGGAGAGTTCGACGCCACCGACGTCGGTGTCGGGGGGCGGCTCGCCTGGCATCCCGTGCGGCCGATGGGCATCGAGGCCGAAATTGACGTGTATCCGCGCGACTTTCCTCGACGGCTGCCGTTCAGCCGTGGCCGGCTCGAAGGGCTGTTCGGCGTGACGGCGGGCCCCACGTTCGGTCGGGTGCGCCCCTTTGCCAGGGTGCGCCCAGGATTCGCGGCGTTTCGCAGCGCTCCAGAGCCCATCGCGTGCATCGCGATCTTCCCGCCCCCGCTGGCGTGCACGATGGCTGCCGGCCGCACGCTGTTCTCCCTCGACCTTGGCGGCGGCGTGGACGTCGCCCTGCCGCCGCGCGGCTTCGTTCGCCTGGACGTCGGCGACTGCCTGCTGAAGTACCCCGGGCCCTCCCTCGACCGCGCCCGTGCGCCCCGGATGGACGGGTTCGTCGGACACGATCTGCGCGTCGCCATCGGCGGAGGCCTCAGGTTTTAGTCCTTGGCGCCGGGCCCACGGCCCGCCGCCTAGCGCGGCTGCGCCTCTTTTTGGGTTGCAGCGCAGCCGCGCTGTGTTAGGGTCTACACGGCCGGCGCGCGATGCGCGCCCGCAGATTCCGTCACGCTTCGAGAGGACACAGATGGCCAAACGCGCGAAGAAGAAGTCCACCCGCAAGCCCAATCCGGCGTTCATGAGGCCGGTCCAGCCCAGCGCCGCCCTGGCGGACGTCGTCGGGTCCAAGCCCATCCCCCGGACCGAGGTGACCAAGCGCCTGTGGGCGTACATCAAGAAGCACAAGCTGCAGGACGCGAAGAACAAGCGGATGATCAAGGCGGACGCCGCGCTCAAGCCCGTATTCGGCGGCAAGGCGACCGTGAACATGTTCGAGATGACGAAGCTGGTGGGCAAGCACCTGAAGTAGTCCTGGAAGGCGCGTCCACCGGGGCGCGCCTTGCCTCTCGGCAGGATCGGCCTCCAGCACACTGTGGCGGCTGCCAGTCCCCGGGACGTCGTGAGCGGCGCTCTCGAACGGCCACGTCTACTCGCACGAACCGTGGAGGACGCGGGATGATGCACGGATGTCGACGGGTGTCGGCGATGGCCATGGCAGTCGCGATCGGGATGGCGACGGCGTCGCTGCCGTCGGCGCAGCAGCGCGCGATCGAGGACTTCTTCCGCGACTTCAGCGCCGAGTGGGCGCGCGGCAACCCCAATCTAGCAGTCTCCGCCCGCTACTTCACTGGCGCCGAGCAGGATCGCCTCGAGCGGCAGGTCACACCGCTGACCTCGGCGTGGCAGCGCCAGCGGGTCGAGCTGGCGCGGCGGGGGCTCGACGAGCTCCGCCGAATGAGCCGCGCGGATCTGAGCGACCCGCAGGCGGTGGCGTTGGAGCTGCTGGAGTGGCAGCTCGACACCATCGTCCGCGGCGAGCCGTTCCTCGACTTCACCTTTCCGCTCGAGCAGTTTCAGGGCGCCAACGTCGGTCTGGTGAACACGCTGACCGTGTCGCATCCGCTCCGCACGGAGCAGGACGCGGACAACTACCTGGCGCGGCTGGGCCAGGTCGGCCTGCGCATGGGCGAGGCGGTCGCGGAGGTCCGCCGCATCGCGGAGAAGGGCATCCTGCCCCCGCGCTTCATCCTGCGCGCCACGATGACCCAGATGCAGCTGTTCATTGCGGCTCCCCCCGCGCGGAACGCCTTCGTCGCCACCTTCGACGAGAAGCTGGCGGCGGCCAAAGCCGTGTCCGCCGAGCGCCGAGCCGCGCTGCGGGCCGAGGCGGAGCGCATCGTCAGCGCGCACGTGTATCCCGCGTGGCGGGAGGCGATCGCCCTGCTCGAGTCGCAGCTGGGGCAGGCCACGGAGGCGGCCGGCCTCTGGCGGCTGCGCGGCGGGGCCGAGGCGTACGCGTACCATCTCCGCCGCCACACCACCACGAATCTCTCCGCGGCGGAGATCCACCAGATCGGCCTGCGGAAGGTGACGCGCATCGAGCAGGAGATGGACGCCATCCTTCGCACGCTTGGACGCACGGAGGGGTCCGTCAACGATCGCATCGCGCAACTGCGGAAGGACGTGAGCTATCCGGCCACGGACGAAGGGCGCAGGGCGATCATGGCCGACATCGAGGTGATGATCCGCGACGCCGAGCGTCGGGCGGCCGAGCAGTTCGACATCCGCCCGCGGGCGATGGTCGTCGCACAGGCCTATCCGACGTTTCGCGAGGCCACCGCGGCGGCCGGCTACACCGCGCCGCCGCTCGACGGCTCTCGTCCCGGTGTCTTTCAGATTCCGCTGCGCGACCAGTACATGACGAAGTTCCGCCTGCGGTCGCTCGTGTACCACGAAACGGTGCCGGGCCATCACTTCCAGGTCGCGCTCGACCTGGAGAACGATGCCCAGCCGAGGTTCAGGCGCGTGCGCCTCTTCGGCGGCGTCACGGCATTCACCGAGGGATGGGCGCTCTACGCGGAGCGTCTCGCGGCGGAGTCCAGTTGGTACGAGGGCGACCTCGAAGGCCTGCTCGGCCAGCTCGACGCCGAGCTGTTCCGCGCCCGTCGGCTCGTCGTGGACACGGGCCTCCACGCGTTCGGGTGGACCCGCGAGCGGGCGATCGAGTACGGCATCGAGGCGAGCGAGGTGGACCGCTACGCGGTGTTTCCAGGCCAGGCGTGCTCGTACCTGATCGGCCAGCTCGAGCTGCTGGAGCTGCGCGACAGGGCCAGGGCCGCGCTGGACAGCCGGTTCTCGATCAAGCAGTTCCACAACGCGGTGCTGCTGTCCGGGACGCTGCCCCTCGACATGCTCGAGCGGCGTGTAGACGCGTACATCGCGTCGATGGGAACGCAGTAGAATCTTGCCCGCCAGAGGAGGTGCGCCATGCGTCTGATTCCCATTGCCGCCGTCGCCGTGCTGCTCGCCACCGTCGCGTCCGCCCAGCAGCCCCAGGCTCCAGGCGCGCGGCAGGGCGGCCCGGGCGCGCGCGGCGGCGGACCGTTCCCCCGACTGCAGCCGTTGCCCGTGCCCGACCTGCCTCGGGAGTTCGACACGGTCTCGGAGCGCATCCGCGTCGTCCCATTCGTGCGGAATCTGGCCGCGCCGTGGAGCATGGCGTTTCTGCCCAACGGCGACATGCTCGTGACCGAGAAGGTGGGGCGCCTCCGCATCGTCCGCAACGGCGTGCTCGATCCCCAGCCGATCGCGGGCACGCCGCAGGTGGTGGCGATGGGGCAGGGCGGGCTGCTCGACGTCGCGCTGCATCCGCAGTTCGCGCAGAACGGCTTGGTCTATCTCACGTATTCCAAGGCCGGTCCGCAGGGCAACACCACGGCGCTCGCGCGCGGGCGGTTCGACGGCACCTCGCTCACGGGCGTGCAGGACATCTTCGTTGCCGACGCGTGGAGCATGGCCGCATTCCACTTCGGATCCAGGCTGGCGTTCGCGCCAGACGGCACGCTCTTCATGACCGTCGGCGAGCGCAACGACCGCAGCCGCGCCCAGGATACGGGTCATCACGCCGGAAAGGTGCTACGGCTGCGCGACGACGGCACGGTGCCTGCGGACAATCCGTTCGTGGGACGGGCAGGTTTCAGACCGGAAATCTACTCGTACGGCCATCGCAACATGCAGGGGCTGACCGTCCATCCCGAGACGGGCGAGATCTGGGAGACGGAACACGGTCCGCAGGGCGGCGACGAGCTCAACCTGATCCAGGCCGGCAAGAACTACGGCTGGCCGATCGTCACCTTCGGACGCGAGTACAACGGCAGCCTGATCACGAACCAGACCTGGCGCGAGGGCATGGAACCTCCCGTGACCATCTGGGTGCCGTCCATCGCCCTCTCGGGCATGGTGTTCTACACGGGCGACCGGCTGCCTGGCTGGAAGGGAAGCCTCTTCGTCGGCGGCATGGCCGGCACGCAGCTCCATCGCGTGGCATTCAGCGAGGGCGGTCCGCAGGGACGCGAGTCGATCCTCACCGAGTTGCGGCTGCGCGTGCGGGACGTGCGCCAGGGCCCCGACGGCCTGCTGTATCTCGCGATCGACGCCAATCCGGGCGGCGCCATCCTGCGCATCGAGCCCGCAGCGGCGCCGCCGCCGACGAGCGCCCTGCGCTAGCGGACGCGGGAGCTGAAGCCCCCGCGCTACAGGTGATTGATGTCGAGCGCAGGCTTCAGCCTGCGCGTGGCGGGTATTGCTGAGCTCGGCGCGCATTGACGGGGTAGCTGCGCACCGGTACCCTGGAAGGACTTTGCGTCAGAAGGGGTATGGGATCGGCGTCACACCGCGCGCTCCGCGGAGGCCTGCTGTCGGGCTTGCCGCCCTTGCGGCGGTCGTGGCGAGTGCGGCGGGCTGCACTCCGCACTACGTCGTGTCCCGTCCCATCGACCTTGCCAGCATCACGGCGCCCGCGGCGAGCCTGACCAGGAACGTCGTGCTCGTGTCGATCGACGGGCTTCGGCCCGACGCGATCGAGCGGTTCCACGCCGCCACGCTCCAGCGGCTGATGCGGGAGGGCAGCTACTCGCTGTCGGCCCGGACGATCCTGCCCAGCACGACGCTCCCGTCGCACACCTCGATGCTCAGCGGCGAGCCGCCGGACCAGCACGGCGTGCTCTGGAACAACGTCACGAGCGCCCGTGCCGACGTGGTGGAGTTCCCCACGGTCTTCAGCCTCGCCCGAGCGCACGGGTACCGGACGGCGGCGTTCTTCAGCAAGGCCAAGTTCCATCCCCTCCAGCGGGAGGGCTCGCTCGATTATTCCCAGGCGCCCGGCGGCTGGTTCGGGCGCTGGTCGAGCGACCGGACAGTAGACGACGTAAGCGAGCACCTGGAGACGTGGTCGCCGAACCTGCTGTTCGTGCACCTTTCCGACCCCGATTCCGCGGGCCACAGCCGGGGGTGGATGAGCGCGGCGTATGGCCGTGCGGTGCGTGACACAGACGAGGCACTCGCGCAGCTGCTCGCGTCGGCGGAAACGGCCTACGGCACGGGCAACTACTCGGTGATCGTCACCGCCGATCATGGTGGGCACCGCTACGGCCACGGCACGAGCGATCCGGAGGACGTGACGATCCCATGGATTGCCTGGGGACGCGGCGTCGAGGCCGGCCCGCTCGACGGCACGGCCATCGACACCATCGACACGGCGCCCACCATCCTCTGGCTGCTCGGCGTCGACTCCCCGGCGGAATGGGACGGCACGCCCGTCGTCGAGGCGTTCCACGCCCTGCCGCCTGCGGCGGCCGATTAGTTGACAGTTGACAGTTGACGGTTGACAGTGAGGCCGACGCGATTGCGATGCCAGCGCTGTCAACTGCAAACTGTCAGCCGTCTACTGCCAGAAGGTTCGCGCTCGCCCTCGGCGTCGCGGCGGCCGTGATCCTCTCGGCACCGTTCGCTCAACAGGCCTTCACCGCGGCCAGTGCCGCCTGGCCGCGCCAGTTTCGCGCCTTGGGCATCTCGGCCACGGCGGGACCGGCCGCCGTGGCGCTGGTGGCCGCGCTGGTCCGCATCCGAGAGTTCCGCGCCCTTCGCTACATGGCGCTCGCGCTTGGCTTTACCATCGGCGCGGGCTACATCCTGATCAACGGCCTCGGCTTTGGCGAAAGCTTCCACTTCGTCGAGTACGGCCTGCTGGCTCTGCTGTTCTACCGGGCCTGGCGCCCACGCGGCCCCGAGGGAGAGGCGGACGCCTCACTCGTCCTGCTGCCGCTGCTGAGCGGGGCGGTCGCGGGCGTCCTGGATGAATGGTTCCAGTGGTTCCTGCCGTTTCGCGTCGGCGAAGCCCGCGACGTCGGCCTGAACACCGTGGCGCTCGGATGCGGGCTGCTTGTGGCGATTGCCGTCGGGCCTCCGACGCGCGTGACGCTCGCGCTGCGCCCGCGGTCGCTTCGTCGCGTCGGTGGTCTCGCGGGTGCGGTGGTCGTCGCCTTTGCGCTCTTCTTCCAGTCCGTGCATTTGGGCTACGACATCGCGGACGGAGAGATTGGCGTGTTTCGGTCGCGCTACTCGGCGGCGGGGCTCGACGCGGCGGCCCGTGCACGCGCCGAGACATGGCGCGATCGGCCCCCGGTCGTCGTGCGCCGCGTCTCCCGCGAAGATCAGTACCTGAGCGAGGGGATCTGGCACGTGCAGCGGCGGAACGACGCCTGGGCGGCCGGCGACGCATTCGGTGCCTGGCGCGAGAACCTGATCCTCGAGGAGTACTACGCGCCCGTGCTCGACGCGCCCTCCTACAGCAGCACGTCGGGCCATCGCTGGCCGCCCGAGCAGCGAGCGGACGCGGCGGCACGCGCGGCCGCCGACCATCGGGCGTACGTCAGCACCGCCTATCCGACTCCCTCATATGCGTGGCCGCGGACCATCTACTGGGGCGCGCACGCGATGCTGCTCGCCGCCATCGCCGCGCTGTGCTGGCGGTACGGGTCCTGAGCCCCGCCACGCCGGGGCTCAGCGTGTCGGATTGCGGGCCATCGCGCGGCGTGTTTGTGTACCCGCAATGACAGAGCTGCGCTTCCGCGTCGAGCACGCGCAGATCCTCCACCCGGCCGACATCCCTCGCTTCGCGCGGCTCGGCGTGATCGCCTCCATGCAGCCCACGCACGCGACCTCCGACCTCATGGTCCTCTCCAGCGACATCATGCGCGTGCCGCCGCCGGAGATCCTGCACACGACGGTCCGCATGACCGTGGTGGGCGGGAAGGTCGTCTACGAGCAAGAAAACGCCCGCTGAGGCGCGCCTGGCCGCCGCTGCAAGAATCCTCTTGCGCGATCGACCCTCGACCGGCGTAGACTACGGCCTGCTGACGCCACCGGGGAGGCGTCGGACCCCTCACTGGCGCCCCGTAAAGGGGCGCCCGACGTTGGGCGGGCCTTCACGGCCCGCCAACCCATGGTCCCCGGAGGTTGCGAACTCGTTTCGCCCTTCGACGAGCTCAGGGCGGCCTGAGCGAGAGTCGAAGGCCGGCGTATCGGGCGGCGTACCCCAGGTAACTCGTAACGAAGGGGAGGCGGCGTGAACGCGAACGGCAGCTTCAAGAGCCAGCAGGCGCCCTGCGGGCGCGTGGTCGACGGCGAGCTCTACGAAGACCACGACGACGAGGTCATCGTTACCCAGGAAACCATCTATGCGTGCGGATGCCAGAGCATCCAGCACGAGTACCACGACGGCAGTGTCAGCAAGCGGATCGTCCGCCACGATGGCACCGTGCTCGTGGACGAGATGCTGTCGGCCGAATAGGCCGTCGGACGTGGCGGCTCACGAGGGGCCGCCTGACAGGTCGGATTACCGCCGCGGACGGTCGATCGAGCGAGCACGGGCGGACAGGAGACCAAGGACGTGACCCCTTCTCATGACGTGGTTCTGGTGGGCGGCGGCGGCGCGGGGCTTCGAGCGGCGATCGCCATAGCGGAAACCAATCCCAAGCTCAATATCGCGGTCGTCTCCAAGGTGTACCCGATGCGGAGCCACACGGTCTCCGCCGAGGGCGGCGCCGCGGCCGTGATCAAGCCCGGGGACAGCCTCGACGAGGACTGCTACGACACCATCTCCGGCGGCGACTGGATGTCCGACCAGGATGCGGTCGAGGCC
>JACQTK010000171.1 GCA_016210845.1 Acidobacteriota bacterium
ACCAGCCAAGGGCTCGCCCTTGATATCCCGATGACTGCGGAGGCTCGCCCTTGGCTGGTCGGCAGTGTTGGCCTGGCGCGCTCCGCGCGCCCAGGACCGCTATGCGGAGCAGTAACGAGGACGAAATTCGCGTTCGGGGCCGCATAGCGGTCCAACGTAGGGCGCGGCTTGACGCCGCGCCGAGGTGGGCCGTACAGGCCCGCCCCACATGCCGCCAGGGAGAGGACATGCCGTATCCGGACGACCGACAATACACCAAGGACCACGAGTGGATTCGCATCTCCGGCGACACGGCGGAGATCGGCATCACCGACTACGCGCAGGAGCAGCTCGGCGATGTCGTGTACGTCGACCTGCCCGACGTGGGCGCGTCGGTGAAGGCCGGGACGGCCTTCGGGACCATCGAATCGGTGAAGGCGGTGTCGGAGCTGTTCGCGCCCATGACCGGCTCGGTCATCGAGGTCAACAGCCGTCTCAAGGATCACCCGGAAGTGGTGAACTCGGATCCGCATTCAGCCTGGATGATCAAGGTGCGGCTCGCAAACGCCGGCGACACGGGATCGCTGCTCGACAGCGCTCAGTATCAGGCCCTGCTGGGTTAGCCCGTTATGCGGCCGCACACGCGAAGATTGTACTGGTTGCCCCGACCGCATAACGGGCTAGGCGCGCGGAGCGCGCCAAGCAGATCCTGGCAACCAGACAAGGGGCTCCGCAGGGATATCAAGGGGCGGAGCCCCTTGGCTGGTTAGCCCCGATGCACCACCTCGACGCGAACGACTGGTTTGTTCGCCGTCACATCGGACCGTCGCCGGAGGAGCGCGACGCGATGCTGGCGGCGATTGGCGTTCCCTCGCTCGACGCACTGATCGATGAGGCGATCCCCGCGTCCATCAGGCTCACTCGCCCGCTGACCCTCCCGCCGCCCGAGAGCGAGCACGGCTTCCTGCGGCGGCTGACGCGCCTGGCGCGGCTCAACAAGCCCTTCCGCTCGTACATCGGCCTCGGCTACCACGACACCATCACGCCGAGCGTGATCCTGCGCATGGTGATCGAGAACCCCGGATGGTACACGCCGTACACCCCGTATCAGGCCGAGATCGCACAAGGCCGTCTCGAGTCGCTCCTGAACTTCCAGACGATGGTGGCGGATCTCACCGGGATGGACGTGGCCAATGCGTCGCTGCTGGACGAGGCGACGGCCGCGGCCGAGGCGATGACGCTGATGCACCGCGTCCGCAAGCAGAAGGCCGGGGACGGCGATCAGGGGCGGTTCCTCGTCAGCGATCGCTGTCTGCCGCAGACGATCGAGGTGATCCGCCTGCGGGCGGAGCCGCTCGGGATCGAGCTCCACGTCGGCCCGATGGCGGAGATGACGTTCGATCCCCGCGTGTTCGGCGTGCTGCTGCAGTATCCGGACGAGGCGGGGCTGGTGCAGAACCTGGCGCCCTTCATCACCCTCGCGCACGAGGCGGGCGTGCTGGTGGCGGTCGGCACCGACCTGCTGGCGCTTGCGCTGCTCACGCCGCCCGGGGAGATGGGCGCCGACGTCGTGTTTGGCAATGCCCAGCGCTTCGGCGTCCCGCTCGGCTACGGCGGGCCGCACGCGGCGTTCTTCGCCACGCGCCACAGCTTCGTGAGGCAGATGCCCGGACGGCTCATCGGCGTGTCGGTGGACGCACACGGCCGGACGGCGTACCGCATGGCGCTGGCGACGCGCGAGCAGCACATCCGCCGCGAGAAGGCGACCTCGAACATCTGCACGGCGCAGGCGCTGCTCGCCAACGTGGCGGCCATGTATGCGGTCTACCACGGCCCGGACGGCCTGGAGGCCATCGCGCGCCGCGTTCACACGCTCGCCTGCATCGTGGACGCAGAGCTCCAGAAGCTCGGCCTCACGCAGGCGAACTCCCACTACTTCGACACGCTGCAGGTGAAGGTGCCGTCGGGCGTCGGCCCCGTGCGCGAGCGCGCGCTGGCCGCGGGCATCAACTTCCGTTACGTCGACCAAGGCACCGTCGGGATCGCGCTCAACGAGACGGCGACCACCGACGCCGTGCGCGACATCGTGCAGGTGTTCGCGGACGCCCTGGGCAAGGCGCAGGCCCGGATCGAGTTCGGTGCGGTCGACCACATCGCCGATCGGCTGCGGATGGCCGGATACGACAGCTATCCGCCGGACCTCTGGCGCAGCAGCCGCTTTCTCACCCATCCGGTCTTCAACACGCATCGGTCCGAGACGGAGATGATGCGGTACATCCGCAGCCTGGAGCGCAAGGACATCGGCCTCGACACGTCGATGATCCCGCTCGGGTCGTGCACCATGAAGCTGAACGCCGCCACGGAGATGCTGCCCGTGACCTGGGAGCACTTCTCGGGTGTGCACCCGTTCGCGCCCGTGGACCAGGCGCAGGGGTATGCCGCGATCATCCGGGAGCTCGAGGCGGCGCTGTGCGAGATCACCGGGTTTGCGGCGGTGTCGCTGCAGCCCAACGCGGGGGCGCAGGGCGAGTTCACGAGCCTGATGGCGATTCGCGCGTACCACCGCGATCGCGGCGAGGGGCACCGCGATGTCGTCCTCATTCCCGCATCGGCGCACGGCACCAATCCCGCGACCGCCGCGATGGCCGGCATGCGGATCGTCGTGGTGGCGACGGCGCCCGACGGGAGCGTCGACGTCCAGGACCTGAGGCGCAAGGCCGCGGAGCACGCCGACCGCCTGTCGTGCCTGATGGTGACGTACCCGTCCACGCACGGCGTGTTCGAGGACGACATCCGGGAGATCTGCGACGTGGTGCACGCGCACGGCGGGCAGGTGTTCATGGACGGCGCGAACATGAACGCCCAGGTCGGGCTGACCAGCCCCGCCTCGATTGGCGCGGATTGCTGTCATCTGAACCTGCACAAGACGTTCGCCATTCCCCATGGCGGCGGCGGACCGGGGATGGGCCCCGTTGGCGTGGCGGCCCACCTCATGCCGTACCTGCCAGGACATCCGGTCGTGCCGACCGGCGGCGCGCGCGCGATTCACTCGGTATCGGCCGCGCCGTGGGGCAGCGCGAGCATCCTGCTGATCTCGTACGCCTACATCCGCATGCTCGGGGCCGAAGGGCTGACGGAGGCCACGCGCCACGCCATTCTCAACGCCAACTACGTCAAGGCGAGGCTCGAGCCGCACTATCCGGTGCTGTACGCGCGGGCGAACGGCCGCGTCGGGCACGAGCTCATCTTCGACCTGCGCGGCTTCCGGGCGGCCGGCATCGACGAGATGGACGTGGCGAAGCGGCTGATGGATTACGGCTTTCACGCGCCCACGGTGTCGTTCCCCGTGGCGGGCACCCTGATGGTCGAGCCCACCGAGAGCGAGGACCAGGCGGAGCTCGATCGCTTCTGCGCCGCCATGGTGCAGATTCGGCGAGAGATCGATGACGTGGCGAGCGGCCGGGCCGACCCGAAGGACAACGTGCTGAAGAACGCGCCGCATACGGCCGCGGCGGTGGCCGCCACGGAGTGGACCCACCCCTATTCGCGGGAGCAGGCGGCGTTTCCCCTCCCGTTCGTCAGGGCGAACAAGGTCTGGCCGCCCGTGGGGCGCATCGACAATCCGTACGGCGACCGGAAGCTGTTCTGCTCGTGTCCGGCGGTCGAAGTGGTGTGAGCCACGAAGGATACGAAGACGGTTTGGCCACGAAGAACACGAAGGCCACGAAGGACACGCCGATGGCCGTTCGACCGACGCCTCTGGCGACGCGCGGTGGACGAGCGCGGCGAGACACAGACCGCGGCGAAAACAAGGATGGTCTGTTTTCGCCGCGCTCGTCCACCGCGTATTCGGCGCGCCAGGCGCGCCGAACGGTCGAACGGCCTCATACGCCTCCTTCGCGGTCTTGGTGTCCTTTGTGGCCGTTTCGTCTTGGTGCTCTTGACGGGCTAGCCCGCCTGCGCGCGGCGGCGGTACTCCTCAAGGAGTCTGCGCGTGACCGGCCCGGGCCGGCCGCTGCCGATCGCCCGGTCGTCGACCGCGACGATCGGGACCGCCTCGCGCGTGGTGCTCGTGAGGAATGCCTCGTCGGCCGCGAACAGGTCCTCGTCGCGGAGCACCTCTTCGCGCACGTCGATGCCCACGTCCCGTCCGATCTCGATGAGGAACTCGCGCGTGATCCCCGGCAGCAGTCCGGACGACAGCGGCGGCGTGAGCGCGACGCCGCCCCGGACGATGAAGATGTTGGAGGTCGTGCACTCGCTCAGCTCGCGGCGGTAGTTCCGCATGAGCCCCTCGAACCCGCCGCGCCTGATGGCCTCCTGCATGGCCAGGGCGCTGTTCAGCAGGTTGTTGCTCTTGATCATCGGGTTGACGGTCTCGGGGTGGTTGCGCACGACGTCGACGATCACCACGCGGACGCCGCGCTCGTACGCCGAGGGCTCCGGGTCAACCTGGGGCTTCACGATGATCACGACGGAGGGGCGGGGCGTGGCGCGGGGATCGTAGGTCAGGTCGCCGACGCCGCGCGTCACGAGGACGCGGATGTACGCCTCGGCGCGACCCAGGGCGGCCGCCGCCACCGTGTCGCGGACCTGCGCCGCCAGGTCGTCTTCTGTGAACGGCAGATCCAGGGCGATCAGCCGCGCGGAGTTCCGGAGCCGCCGCACGTGCCGGTCGTACAGGAACACGCGCCCGTTGTACGTCCTCATCGTCTCGTAAATGCCTTCGCCGTAGAGGAAGCCGTGATCGAGGACCGGAACGACCGCCTCGCGCTCGCCGGTGATGCGGCCGTTCACGTTGATGGTGGCGGGCATGGGCAGTAGGCAGTAGGCAGTAGGCAGTAGGTAGTGGGCAACCGGCAGTTGGGCGCGCTCGCCGCGAGTCCAGCGTATCTGCTGTAGTACACTTCGCGCAACAGATCGTGGTTGCTGCCGACTCGCTGCCTACTGCCTACTGCCTACTGACTGATGCGCATTCTCAACGCCGCGCAGATGCGCGAGGCCGACCGCCACACCATCGAGGAGATCGGGATTCCGTCGCTCGTGCTCATGGAGAACGCGGGGCGCCAGGTGGTGGCCGCGATCGAGGGGGCCTACGAGGCTCGCCTCGACGGCCGCGTGGTGGTGCTGTGCGGCCGGGGCAACAACGGCGGCGATGGCTTCGTGGTGGCGCGCACGCTCGTCCAGCGCGGCATCGACACGGCGGTGTTCGTCATCGGCCCGGTCGCGGACGTGCGC
>JACQTK010000169.1 GCA_016210845.1 Acidobacteriota bacterium
ACTGTGGCGAGCTGCGCCTCGCTGACCAGCGGGCCCATCTGCACGCGCTCGTCCAGGCCGTTGCCGACGCGCAGCGCGCGCGCGCGGCGCGCGAGCTCCTCCAGGAACACGTCGTAGACCCGCTCGTGCACCACCACGCGGCTCGCCGCGGTGCACCGCTGGCCCGTGGTGCCGAACCCGCCCCACACGCATCCGTCGATCGCCAGCTCGAGCTGCGCGTCGTCCATGACGATGATGACGTTCTTTCCGCCCATCTCGAGGTGGACCTTCTTGAACCCGCCTGCCGCGTTCTGGTTCACGAGGCGTCCCACGGCGGTCGAGCCGGTGAACGAGACCACCGCCACCGACTCGTGCGTGGACAGGAGCGTGCCCACGTCCGGTCCGCCCGTCACGAGGTTGACCACCCCCTTGGGAACGCCCGCCTCCTCCAGGACCTTGACGAAGTTGATGGCCGAGAGCGGCGTCAGCGACGCGGGCTTGAAGACAACGGTGTTTCCGCAGAGCAGCGCGGGCGCGATCTTCCAGGAGGGGATCGCCATGGGAAAATTCCACGGCGTGATCACCGAGCACACGCCGAGCGGCTGGCGGACGGACATGGCGAACTTGTCACGAAGCTCGGAGGGTGTCGTCTGCCCATACAGTCGACGCCCCTCGCCCGCCATGAAGTAGGTCATGTCCACGGCTTCCTGGACGTCGCCGCGCGTCTCCTCCAGGACCTTGCCCATCTCGCGCGTCGTGTCGCGCGCAAACGCCTCCTTGCGCTCCGCGAGGATCTGTGCGGCGCGGAAGAGCATCTCGGCGCGGCGCGGCGCAGGCACCAGACGCCACGCAGGGTAGGCCCGCGCGGCGGCGGCGATCGCCTCTTCCGCGTCAGCGGGCGTTGATTCCTGAAAGAGCCCGACGAGATCGTCGCGATCGGCGGGGTTTCGATTCTCGAAGACGCGGCCCGAGCGCGAGGGCACCCAGGCGCCGTCGATGAAGTTGCTCCAGGTGCGAACCTGTGACGCGGTGGAGGGCATGATTCAGGGTAACCGGCCCAGGGCTTGGCCGGATAGGAAGGTTACACCCCTGCAATGCGTTGCCGGTGAACCAGCCAAGGGGCTCTGCCCCTTGGCTGGGTGCTAGTATTTCTTTGGCGCGCTCCGCGCGCCTAGGGCACCCACGCGAAGAAAGGGCGATAGCTGGGGCAAAAACAGCTCAGGCAGGTGGCACGGATTCTGTATCAGCAGCCCCAGAAGGGCGGGTCACTCAGATGCCTGACACCAACCACGTCGCCGCTGCCTACCGTAAGCCCGCACCGGTCCAGAAGGTCGTCGTCGTCAACGGCAACAGCGAGGTGCTCGGCATGCTGGAGGCCGTGCTGGATGCCGGCCGCTACGACATGGTGTTCGTCGAGTCGGGCGACCACGCCTATTCGCAGATCAAGAAGGTGGCGCCGAATCTCGTGGTCCTCTGCGCCCGGATCGAGCAGCCCCAGGCGTTCCAGTTGCTGACCATGCTCAAGCTCGACCCGGACACACGTCGCATTCCCGTGCTGACCTACACCACCGAGTACGAAGGGCAGGAGTTCGAGGGCGACGCGTCGCCACTGGCCGACGAGGACGAGGATCTGCTCCCCGTACGCCCCGCGTTGCGGATGAATTAGTAGGCAGTAGGCAGTAGGCAGTAGGCAGTAGGCGGTAGGCGGATGCTGCCTACTGCCTACTGCCTACTGCCTACTGCCTACTGTTGCTATAGTCCCCGCCGATGGACGACAAAAGGGATGCCGAGCGCATCCCGATTCTCGGCGAGCTCCAGGGCGAAATGATGGTGTTCCAACCGATGCTGATCAAGGAGGTCAGCCGCGGGGGCGTCACCGTCGAGACCCAGTTTCCCCTCCACCTCAACTCCCTCCACGAGCTTCGCCTGACGCTGGGCGGCAAGTCAGTTGTGCTCAAGGGCCGGGTGGTGCACTCGCGCATCAGCGACGTCGATCAGGACATCGTGACCTACCGCAGCGGCATGGAGTTCGTCGATCTGTCGGAGCGGGTGATGAGCGCGATCCAGGAGTTCCTCGCGGCCGTCAAGAGCAACCGGTCTGGCGTCTAGCGCTCACTGTCGCTCGTCGGTGCGACCTCCCTATCGCAAGTCGGTGCGGGGCGCGGTATCATGCCGCGCGTGCGGAGCGTTCTCCTGCTGACGGTCGGCCTCGCGGCGGTGCCCGCGTGCACCGCTCCAGCGCCACCCTCGACCGATCCTCGTGTCGCGGCGCTGGTCGCCTCCATCTCCGAAGAGCGGCTCGAGGCGCTGCTCGAGCGGCTCGTCTCGTTCGACACGCGGCACACGGCCTCGAATCCCGATCCGGCGGGCCGGGGCATCGGCGCGGCCCGCCAGTGGATCTTCGACGAGCTGGCGCGCGCCAGCCCCCGTCTGCTGGTGAGCTTCGACACGTATCAGGTGGCGGCGCAGGGGGAGCGCATCCTGCACGACGTCGTGCTGCGCAACGTCGCCGCCGTGCTGCCCGGGCGATCGCCACGGCGCATCTACGTGAGCGGGCACTACGACAGCATCGCCCGTCTGGTCGATCCGCCGCCGAGCGCAGGGCCGCCGGGCGGCGCGGGCATTCACTGGAACGTTCCCGACAGCCCCGCGCCTGGCGCCAACGACGACGGCAGCGGCACGGTACTGACGATGGAGCTGGCGCGGGCGTTCGCGCAGAGCGGAATCGAGTTCGAGGCCACGCTCGTCTTCATCGCGTTCGCGGGCGAAGAGGAGGGCCTTTTCGGCGCGCACCTGCACGCCGAGAAGGCCTGGGCCGAGGGCGCGGTCATCGACGCCGTCTTCAACAACGACGTCGTGGGCGGCGCGGCGGGCGGTACGGGCGCACCCAATACCGACACCGTTCGCGTCTTTGCCGAGGGGCCTGAGGACTCGCCCTCTCGGCAGCTCGCCCGCCACATCCGGAAGGAAGCCGCGCGGTACGTGCCCGACCATCAGGTCGTGCTCATCGCGAGGTACGACCGGTTCCTGCGCGGCGGCGATCACATTGCCTTCAACGAGCGCGGGTTCCCCGCCATCAGGGTGACCGAGGCCCACGAGAACTACGCGCGGCAGCACCGCGTGGAGGATACGCTCGACGGCGTCTCGTTCCGCTACCTGGCGCAGAACGCGCGGGTCAACGCGGCTGGCGTGGCGACGCTGGCGCTCGCACCGCCGGCGCCGCGCGTGACCTCCGAGACGGGTGCGCCGACGCTGGGGCGCGGGGAGTCCGGGTACGACGCGCAGCTGCGATGGGTGGCGTCGCCGGGAGCCGTCTCGTACCGCGTGTACTCACGCCCCGCGTGGTCGCTGGATTGGGACGAGACCGTGGATGCCGGCAACGTCACGGAGCACGTTCGGCCCAACGTCTCCATCGACGATTTCATCTTTGGCGTGTCGGCCGTCGGGCCCGGCGGCCATGAAAGCCTGGTCTCCGCCTACGTCAACCCTGCCCGCCGGCCCACGACGGTAAGAACCGTGCAGTGAGGCCACCGCGGCGGCTGAAGCCGCCCAATCGCGGCGGCTGAAGCCGCCGCTCTACAGGGGGATAGGCTATCCACCTGTAGAGCGCACGCTTCAGCGTGCGCGTGGGGGCGAGCGTGCGCACGTGCGCGTCTCTACCGAATCCTGAGGTGTTCGAGATAATCGCCCGACTCGATCCGCTCCGCGCGGCCGAGCGGGGCGTTGTAGAAATACGCCCAGGCGTCGACGTTGCGGCCGTCCTCGAGCGTGACGGGTGTGAGGACCCTAGTGTACAGGCTGCTTTCCGGCTCGTCGGCCCGATAGCCCTCCAGCTCATCCAGCGCCTGGAGCACGATGGCCGGATGCGACATCTCATAGACCTCGCCCCAGACCCGCCCGTCGGATGCGGGAACGGCCGCCGGATAGATGCCGAGATCGAACAGCGCACCCCCGATCGTGCCGCGGCCCGTGAAGACCAGATGTTCGTCGACGCGCAGGCGCCCCGTCCGGTTGAACGGCGTCATCAGCGTCCCGTAGAAGAAGACCAGCTCTGACATGGACCCGCTAAACTATGGTTTTGTCTAGCGATACGTCCCACGGGAGGCTGGCGTTTACGCGCTGCGGGGAGGCCGACCCTGCCTGAATAGGGGTAGGACTATCTGGGAGCGTCGCCGCGCTGCATGGCGGCCAGGGCGTCAATCGTCTCGGGGGGGACCGCGAACCCCAGCGACACGGTCCTGCCCTCCCCGCCCAGCTGAAGGG
>JACQTK010000170.1 GCA_016210845.1 Acidobacteriota bacterium
GTCCCGAACCGAGTGCTCTACCAGGCTGAGCCACGCCCCGACGCACACTCAGTCTAGCGTACTTGGTCCCTCGGGCCCCCTCTAGTCCGCTTCGCTCACCGCGTCGCGCAGCTGCGCGATCCGATCCAGCACCGCGGCCGAGAAGCCGTCGACCTCCGCCCCGGCGGCCCCCGACGCCTCGAAGGCCTGCCGGACCTGCGCTGGCCTGAGCTGGGAGAGGAGCCCCACGAACCAGCGGGCATGATCGAGCGGCACCTCGACGCGTTGCATGTCCTGCGGCCGGTAGCGGAACTCCACTACGCCGCCGCCGACGACCCACGAGACGACGATGACGCCTGCGCCCATGGCGAGAGGGCGCCTAGCGAGGCGGGTCCGGCTGAAGAGCTCCATGGCCTCCTCCCCAGCACAGGAGGACGCAAGAGCCGGACCGGTTTGTCAGCGCACCTCGGCAGGAGCGACCAGCGGCAGCGCTTCGACGTAGGTGAGGGCGTCGTAGGCCGTCATGTCCGGCTGAAGCGGCGTGACGGACACGTAGCCGTCGAGGAGGGCCTGGTAATCCGACCGGTCGTGCGGCTGCCACTCATTGAGGCCTTCCTCGATCCAGTAGTACGGCCGCTTCCGCGGATCGAGCCGCTCGCTCACCACGGTCACGTGGTTGCGCCGCGCCTGCACGGTGGCCTTGAATCCCTTGTTCGGCCCGAAGGGGACGTTGATCGTGAGGCAGGTGAACTTCGGCATTCCGCGCTCGAGCACGACCGCGGCGATCGCCGTGGCCGCCGCGGCCGCCGGCGGAAAGTCGTACTGATTGGCCTTGTTCTGCGCGGAGACGGCTATGCTGGGGATCTCCAGCAGCGCGCCCTCGAGCGCGCCGGCCACCGTCCCCGAATACGTCACGTCGTCACCGAGGTTCCATCCCTTGTTGATGCCCGACACGATCAGATCGGGCCTGCCGCGCAACACGTGCGCGATGGCCACGTTGACGCAGTCGGTCGGCGTGCCGTCGACGGCGAAGACGCTCGGGGCAACGGGCTCGAGCCGCAGCGGACGACGAAGCGTGATCCCGTGGCCGATCCCCGTGGCCTCCTGGATGGGCGCGACGATCGTGACGTCGCCGAGCGGGGCCAGCGCCTCCGCGAGCGCCCTGATTCCCTGCGAGTGCACGCCGTCGTCATTGGTAACGAGAATTCGAGGCATAGGAACCATCGATCATAGCATCTGGGTGCTCACAGGCGGTCCTCGGCGCGCAGGGCGCGCCAAGACATACCGGCCGACCAGCCGAGGGCTCTGCCGGGACATCGACGGCGGAGCCCGTGGCTGGCTCGTGTTCAGGGTTGGTGCCGTTCTGTGTTCGGGGTTCGAATGAACACCAGCAGCACGGCCGCGACGGCGGCGAGCGCCGCGCCGACGCCGAAGGCGACCGAAGCGCCGAAGCGCTCGTACAAGAAGCCGAACGTGACGCTCGCGGCCAGCGCGCCCATCCCGAGCGCGGCGTTGTAGGCGCCGAACGCCGTTCCATGGCGCGGCGCGGGCGTGAGATCGGCGACCAGAGCCTTCTCGGCGCCTTCGGTGAACGCGAAATATGCGCCGTAGAGCAGGAACCAGCCTACCAGCGACGCCGCAGTCGAGGCCGTCGCAAAGCCGAGATACACCACGGCATAGACCGCCCAGCCCATGACGATGACCTGCTTGCGGCCGAGACGATCGGAGAGCGAGCCGCCCCACGTGGACAGCGACGCCTTGACGACGTGGATCCCCGACCACAGCAGCGGGACGTACGTGGCGCTGCCCAGCGCCTCCGAGAGCCGCAGCAGCAGGAAGACGTCGGCCGAGTTGCCGAGGCTGAAGACCAGCAGCACGGCGAGGAAGGCAACGAGCGGTCGAGGGAGTGCAGGGGAAGGCGGACCTGAAGGTCCGCCTCTACGACCGTCGGAGGTACGACTGTCGACCTCGGCGACGGTTCCTCTCGATTGAGGTGAGGAGGAAGCTGCAGGCTCCGGCACGAGGAACAGCAGCGCCACTGCGATGGCGCCTGGAATCGCCGTGAGCGCAAAGAGCGGTCGGTACTCCCCCGGGGCGAACAACAGGAACACCGTGGCGGCCACTGGACCGGCGATGGCGCCCGTGTGGTCCATGGCGCGGTGAAACCCGAACACCCGCCCGCGCGTCGCGGGCGTGGCGGACTGCGCCAGCATGGCATCGCGCGGTGCGCCGCGCACGCCTTTGCCGGTCCGGTCCAGCACGCGGATGAGCAACACCTGCGGCCACGTCGCGGCAAGGGCGATGAAGGGTCTCGCCAGCGACGAGAGCGCGTAGCCGCCGATGACGATGGGACGCCGTCGCCTGGCGCGATCGGACACCCAGCCCGAGGCGATCTTCAGCAGGCTGTTCACGCCTTCCGCCACGCCCTCGATGATCCCCAGCGACAGGGCGCCCGCGCCGAGCACGCGCGACAGGAACACGGGCAGCAGCGGATAGATCATCTCGGTGGCGGCATCGGTGAACAGGCTGGCCCACCCGAGCAGCCACACAGGGCGAGGGATGCGCGTCACCGGACCGCTATGCGGCACCCGACGAGACACCAGACCTGTAACGTCCATAGGTGATCCGCACAGCGGTCCCAGGCGCGCGAAGCGCGCCAGGCAGATACCGGTCGACCAGCCAGGCCGGGAATATCCAGGGGCACGCGCCGGCCGGTTGACCGATATCGTACGATCGAAGAGGACGTGGCTACCCTCCAGGATGTCTTAGCCGAGCGGACGCACGACGCGGCCCCGGAGCTCGTCGAGTCGATCGACCCGCCGTCGCGCGACGGCTCTGCTGGCGCTTCCGCCTCCGCGCCGGGCGCTTCGGCGGACAGGATGGCGGGCAAGCCGCGAGTCCGCTGCTACGCCTGCGGCCACCAGTGTCCGATCCCCGACGGCGCGATGGGCGTGTGCAAGGTGCGCTTCAACCAGGGGGGCCGTCTGCGCGTGCCCTGGGGCTACATCGGCGGCGTCCAGTGCGATCCCGTCGAAAAGAAGCCGTTCTTCCACGCCCATCCGGGCGCGCTCGCGTACAGCTTCGGCATGCTCGGCTGCGACCTCCACTGCAGCTACTGCCAGAACTGGGTCACGTCGCAGGCGCTGCGCGATCCGCAGGCCGTGGTGCCGCCGCGCGACACGACGCCGGCGTCGCTCGTCCAGGACGCGCTGCGCCAGGGCGCCAAAATCGTCGTCTCGACCTACAACGAGCCGCTCATCACGGCGGAGTGGGCGGTCGAGGTCTTCAAGGCGGCGCGCGGCCAGGGCCTCGTCACGGGCTTCGTGTCCAATGGCAACGGCACGACCCGCGTGCTGGAGTACCTGCGGCCGCACATCGACCTGTACAAGGTGGACCTCAAGAGCTTCGACGACCGCCGCTATCGCGAGCTCGGAGGCCGCCTGCAGCCGATCCTGGATACGATCCGCTGGCTGCACGCCAACGGCGTGTGGGTCGAGATCGTCACGCTGCTGGTGCCTGGCTTCAACGACAGCGACGCGGAGCTGCGAGGGCTGACTGCGTTCCTGGCCGATGTCTCGCCCGATATCCCCTGGCACGTCACCGCGTTCCATCAGGACTACAAGATGACCTCGCCCGCCAACACCAGTGCCGCCATGCTGCACCGCGCGGCGGCGATCGGGCGCGACGCGGGCCTCCGGTTCGTCTACGCAGGGAACCTCCCCGGCGGTGTCGGCGATCTCGAGCACACCCACTGCCCGGAGTGCCACGAGCGTCTGATCGTCCGTTACGGCTATCTGATTCAGGAATACCACCTGACGCCCGAGGGCACGTGTCCGCGGTGCGCCGCCAGCATTCCCGGACGCTGGAGTGCCGCCTTCGAGGGGCAGCGCACCGCGTTCCCGTTCCTGCCCCACGACCGCACGCGAATCTCGGTGCTATAAGGCGGGTGGGGCGGGTGGGCCCGTAGGGCAGATTGGGTGGGTAGGGCATAATGCGTGCAGTGCTGCTCGACGCCTTCCGACGTCCGCTCCGCAACCTGCGGCTGTCGGTCACCGACCGCTGCAACCTCCGCTGCAGCTACTGCATGCCCGAGAAGGACTACGTGTGGCTGCCGCGCGAGAACATCCTGCATTTCGAGGAGATCGAGCGGCTCGTCGACGTTTTTCTCGATCTGGGCGTCGACAAAGTGCGGCTGACGGGCGGCGAGCCGCTGGTGCGCCGCGACCTGCCCGCGTTGATCGCCCGCCTCGCGGCGCGGCCGCGCATCCGCGATCTCGCGATGACGACCAACGGCGTGCTCCTCGCGGAGCACGCGGAGGCCCTCGCCGCCGCGGGCCTCCATCGCCTCACCGTGAGCCTCGACACCCTGCACCACGACCGCTTCCGCGATCTGACGCGGGCCGACGAGCTGGACCGCGTGCTCGCGGGCATCGCAACCGCGGCGCCGCTCTTTCCAGGTCTCAAAATCGACACCGTCGTCATCCGAGGCACCAACGACGATGAGATGGTGGCGCTGCTGGAGTTCGGACGTCAGCACGGCGCCGAGGTGCGGTTCATCGAGTACATGGACGTGGCAGGCGCGACGCACTGGTCGTGGGATCGCGTGATGCCGCGCGCCGAGATGCTCGCGCGCCTCGAGCGCCACTACGGGCCGATCGCGCCGGTTCGCGAGGTCTCTTCCGCCCCCGCCGACCGCTACCGCCTGCCCGATGGCGCGGTCTTCGGCATCATCTCGTCGACGACGGAGCCTTTCTGCGAGGACTGCGACCGGAGCCGCCTGACGGCGGACGGGATGTGGTACCTCTGCCTGTATGCCACGAGCGGCATCGACCTGCGACGCGAGCTGCGCGGCAGCGGGAGTCCAGGCGAGCTTGCCGCGCTCATCCGATCCACCTGGGGACATCGCCGCGATCGCGGCGCCGAGCAGCGGCTGGCCTCCCGCGATCGCGCGCCGCTGATTCCGCTCGAGCGCCTGCGCCGTGATCCGCACCTGGAAATGCACACCCGCGGGGGATGAGAAGAAGGCACAAGGCACAAGGCCCAAGGCACGACGCCTTGAGCATTGAGCCTTGTGCCTTGAGAGGCTAATGGATCGACGGCGCGGCGACGGGCCGCAGCGTGTCGAGGAAGGCTTCCACATAGCGGCGGTCGAACTTCCCCTGCTGCATCTCGCGCAGCAGGTGCTGCGCGGCCACGTCGGGCGTCAGCGGCCCCCGGTACGGGCGCTGTGACGTCAGCGCATCGTACACGTCCACGATGCCGACGATCTGCGCCAGCAGCGGAACCTCGTCGCCGCGCAGGCCGCCCGGATAGCCGCTGCCGTCGAGCCGCTCGTGATGACCCCGCACGATCGGCCGCACGCTGCGCAGCGACTGCAGCGGCGCACACAGGCGGTCGCCAATCTCCGTATGATGCTTCATCAACTCGAGCTCGGCCGGCGTCAGCGGTCCTGGCTTCAGGAGCACCGAGTCGGGCACGCCGATCTTGCCGACGTCGTGCAGGTAGCCACCGCGATGCAGCGCGTGCAGGTCCGCGGCGGGGAGCCCGATCGACTGTCCGAGCACGACTGCGTGGTGGGCGAGCCGCTCGCAGTGGCCGTTGGTGGTGGGATCGCGCGCCTCGATGGTCAAGGCGAGCGCCATGAACGCCGCCTCGGCCGAGTCGAGCGCGTCGGTGAGCTGCTTCATGCGCGAGAGCGACACCACGCGCGCCCGCAGCTCGTGCGGATGCACCGGCTTCGACAGAAAGTCGTCGGCTCCCGCCTCGATACCCCTGATGCGGTCCGACAGGTCCGACAGGCCGGTCACCAGCACCACCGGCGTGAGCCGCATGGCCGGGTCGGATTTCAGGCGTCGGCAGACCTCGATGCCGTCCAGGCCAGGCATGCCCACATCCAGCAGCACGACATCCGGCCGGAAGCGTTGTGCGGCATCGAGCGCCTCCATGCCGTCCTCCGCGCTGATCACGTCATGGCCGTCGGCAGTGAGCAGCCTGTCGAAGAGCGCACGGATGCTGTCGGTATCGTCGGCGATGAGAATACGCGTCCGCCGCGGGACGGGCGACGTCGAGTCGGACGACACGATGCTACTCCGCGGCGGCGGCGACGTGTTCGCTGCGACGGGCCATCGGCACGCGCTGATGGAGCCCGTGGCGCTCGAGCTGTCGATAGAACGCGCGGCGGCTGATCCCGAGCATCCGCGCGGCCACGGCCTTGTTGCCGCGCACCCGCTCGAGCGTGCGGACGATGTGCTCGCGCTCGACTTCCACGAGCGGCGCCGTGGCCTGCGGGTGCGGCCCCGGACGCGGCAGCAGCGAGGCCTGTCCGTCGAACCGCGACTCCTGGAGGCTGCGCTTCACCGCCTCCACGGCGGCATCGAGCGTGGAATAGCCCGTCATGAGCACCACTTCGCACTGCGGCGTCACGTCGCGAAGGGCTCTGAGGACGTCGAGGCAGGTGACGCCCGTGCCAACGAGCGTCAGGATCGCGCGGTCGTCATCGACGACCAGGAGACGGGGGCGCTGGGTCTGCATGGTCGGGTCGCTCCTGCCCGGCCGCCGGGCCGGGCATCGGAACCAGCCAAGGGCGCCTGCATGCCCGGGTCGTATCGAGCCGAGCCCTTGGCTGGTTGGCTGTATCTGCTTTGGCGCGCTCCGCGCGCCTGGGAACAGCTCAGCAAGGGCAGCTCCAAGCTCGACTCGTCCTGCACACCGCGCGGTCGGCGTGGCTAACCCGCTCTTTGGAAGGGCGTTATCGGCCTCAATGGGCCCCAGCAGCACGGGTCAGGGGACCGCCAAGTGGCGGGCACCGCACGGGCCGTGTGCGAAGATGGCACACACGGGAACAAAACCGTGCGCACGCCCGCTAGGAGACGTCTCCCCAGATCTGGGCGAGGCGGGCGTCGCGGCCGCAGCCGAACCGGTAGAAGCGGTACTGCGCCGAGTTCTTCTTGTAGTAGTCCTGGTGATACTCCTCGGCGCGGTAGAACGGTCCCGCGTCGACGATGGCCACGACGATGCGCTGGGTGAACCGCGCCTGCATGCGCGCCTTCGAGGCCTCCGCCGCCACACGCTGCGCGGCGTCGTGCACGAAGATCACAGGGCGATACGAATCGCCTACATCGCAGAACTGGCGGTCGGCCACGAACGGGTCGACGTTGCGCCAGTAGTGATCGAGCAACGCCTCGTAGGTGACGACTGAGGGGTCGAAGACGACCTCGACGGCCTCGGCGTGACCCGTCCCGCCAAAAGACACCTGCCGGTAGGTGGGGTTCACCACCATGCCGCCCGTGTACCCCGAGGTCGTCGAGACCACGCCCTCCACCTTGTCGAAATCGGCCTCCGTGCACCAGAAGCAGCCCCCAGCGAACGTCGCGATGGCGAGCCCCGCTCGCGCGGGCGTGGGCGCCCCCGACGGCGCGGCGGCGGCAATGGGCTCCCCCACCGCGCCTGCCGCCACCTCGGACGAGGGCTGCGGCGTCGAGGTGGAGCCAAGGCCCACGAACCCGCCGCTCAGCCAGTAGTACCCAACGCCGAGCACCACGGCAGCGATCAGGATCCAACGTTGCGCGCTCACGTCAGGCCCCCCCGGGGGTGAACTTCATGGCGTCCCCATTGATGCAGTAGCGCAAGCCCGTCGGCTGCGGACCGTCCGGAAAGATGTGACCCAGGTGGCCGCCGCAGCGCGCGCAATGGACCTCGGTACGCACCATCAGCCAGCTCCGGTCGATCGACGTGCCCACGGCGTTGTCGAGCGGCGTCCAGAAGCTGGGCCAGCCGGTGCCGCTCTCGTACTTCGTCTCGGAGGAGAAAAGCGGCTGCCCGCAACCGGCGCAGACGAACGTGCCGCGACGCTTCTCGTGGTTCAGCGGGCTCGTAAAGGGCGGCTCCGTCCCGTGCCCCCGCAGCACGTAGTACTGCTCGGACGTCAGCGCCGCGCGCCACTCAGCGTCGGGCTTCTCGAGCGGAAACCTCTTCGGGGCCGCCCCACCGGCAGAAGCCGCCTCGGTGACCGGCTCAGGACGCCCGAGCCAGGCCAGGACGGGCGCCAGGGCCGCGGCCACAGCCGCGAAGGTCAGGAACTGGCGGCGGCTCGCCATGGGCATAAGAGTACCACTTCTTTTAGATGCGCGCCTGAGGCAAACGGTTCGGCACGGTCCTGGCAGCCACGAACTCCGGGAGGAAGGATCGCGCGTCCGGACACAGGCGTCACAAGAAGGCTGGCGTACGGAAGGAGAAGGCGATCAGACGACGGCTGCGGGATTTCGAGCAGCCGATCGTGGGCGCCGTGTTCCCGCAGTCGGGCCGCGACGTCTCCAACTTTACCGACGGCGAGATCGCTGGGCCCGACTGGAGGCGAAAGCTCAGGCGCGAAGGCGGCTGAGGTATCCTGTTGCCCGGATGCAACTGGGGCTGCCGTTCGAGCAGGACGACTCCGCCGCACCCGCTTCCATCGAGTTCTATTACGTACGTCACCGCCGCGCCCGCCGGTACCTGCTCCGCGTGGATCTCGACGGGCGTGTCCGCGTCACCATCCCGCGGGGTGGATCGCGCCGCGAGGCCGACGCGTTCACCGCCAGGCATCTGGACTGGATCGAGCGGCACCGCGCGCGGCTGTCGCAGACGCCGCTCAGAGCCGACGAGCGGCGCGCGCTGCGGGAGCGTGCGGACCGTGAGCTTCCGGTACGGTTGCGCGAGCTGGCGGCCGCGCACGGCCTGCTCGTCACGCGGGTGAGCGTCCGCAGTCAACGCTCGCGCTGGGGATCGTGCGGGCGCGACGGCCACATCTGCCTGAACTGGCGCCTCGTGCGCATGCCCGACTGGGTGCGGGATTACGTGCTCCTCCACGAGCTGATGCACATGCGCCGCATGGATCACTCCGCCGAGTATTGGGCGATGGTGGCCGCGGCCTGTCCGGACTACGAGGCCGCCCGCCAATGGCTCAGAGCACACGGAAGGTCCCTCTGACCGAGGTCCTCCGCGTCGATCCGACGCGCCCGGATCCTGAGATCATCGCGCGCGCGGCCGGTTGTCTTCGCGACGGCGGCCTGGTGGCCTTCCCCACCGAAACCGTGTACGGCCTTGGCGCGCACGCACGCGACCCCGACGCCATCCGGCGGCTCTTCGAGGCCAAAGGCCGCCCCGCTCACGACCCGCTCATCGTCCATGTCGCGTCGCTCGAGCAGGTGGAACAGGTCGCGGCCGCCGTGCCCGAGATGGCGCGTGCGCTGGCGGCGCGCTTCTGGCCGGGGCCGCTGACGCTGGTGCTGCCGCGCGGCGACGCCGTGCCGCGCGAGGTGACCGCCGGCCTCGAGACCGTGGGCGTTCGCGTGCCGTCGCATCCGGTGGCCCGCGCGCTGCTCGAGGCCGCGCGCCTGCCGATTGCGGCCCCGAGCGCCAATCTGTTTTCACGCCCGAGCCCGACGTGTGCGGCGCACGTGCTGCACGACCTGGAGGGCCGGATCGACATGGTCCTGGATGGAGGGCCGACGACGGTTGGCGTCGAGTCGACGGTCATCGACCTGACAGGGGACGTTCCGACCGTTCTGCGGCCAGGCGCTGTCAGCCTGGAGCAGTTACAAGACGTCGTCCCGACGGCCGCGGCGGCCGGCCCCGGAGCGTTCGGCCCCAGCGCCGGCCGGAAGGAAGGCGCCGCGCCCTCGCCCGGACTGCTCCCTCTCCATTACGCGCCCCGCACGCCCCTCGTGCTGTATCGGGGACGCGCCAACGCCGTGCGCGATGCGATCCTGGACGAGGCGCGCGACGCGCTCGCGCGGGGCGAGCGTGTGGGAATTCTGGCCACGGCCGAGGATGCGCAGGCTCTTCGCCCGCTCCCCGTCGTGATCGCCGAGCTGGGCCCCGAGCACGATGTCGAGCGCGTGGCTGCCCGGTTGTACGCCGCGCTTCGCGATCTGGACGGCAGCGGCGTCGACGTGATCCTGGTGCGCGATTTTTCGCGGGAACGGGGACTCGGACGCGCCCTGAGGGATCGTCTCGAGCGCGCCGCCTCAGCCATCCGCGTCGTGTAGAGGCCGGCACACGCCTTGCGATGCGCCATTCCATGCAGAAAACCACGACCGAGCTGGCCACGCCGCTGCGCGGGCAGCTCGACCGGCTGGCCGGCTTCGCGCCCGTGCCCTGGCCCGTGTTGAGCCTCTACCTCGACATGCGGCCGGATCAGCACGGGCGCGATGAGTACGCCACCTTCGTCCGCAAGGTCTTCCACGAGCGCGGCCGCACGCTGAAGGGTGAGGCCCGTAAGAGCTTCGAGCGCGACGGCCTGCGCATCCGCGACTACCTCGAGGGCGAGCGGCGCGTCTCGGCCAACGGCCTCGCGATCTTCGCCTGCGCGGCCTGCCGCGACTTCTTCGAGGTGCTCCAGCTCGACGCGCCCTTCGAGGCCCATTGGCTCTTCATCGGCGCCGTCCCCCATCTCTATCCGCTCGCGCGCCTGAACGACCAGTATCCGCGGTACGCGGCGCTGCTCCTCGACACCAACGCGGCGCGCCTGTTCGTCTTCAGCCTCGGAGCGGTCGAGCGCGAGCGGCGCGTCACCCACGTCAAGACGCGCAAGACGTCGGTGGGCGCCTGGTCGCAGGCGCGCTACCAGCGTCACGCCGAGAACTTTCACAAGCATCACATCAAAGAGGTGGTGGGGGTGCTCGACTGCGTCGTCCGCGACGAGGGCCTCACGCGGATCGTCGTGGCCGCCGGTGACGAGGCGCGCCCCGCGCTGATGCACGAGCTCCCGCAGCATCTCGCGGACAAGGTGGTGGACATCCTGGCGCTCGACATCCGGGCGCCCGAGCATCGGGTCCTCGCCGAGAGCCTCGATGCCCTCAGACGCCACGATGCCCATGCCGACGCCGCACACGTCGAGGTCATGCTCGACCAGTGGCGCAGGGGCGGGCTGGCGGTCGTCGGCCCCGACGACACGCTGCAGGCCCTCGTCCGGGGGCAGGTCGAGGAGCTGCTGATCACGGCCTTACCGGCGCGCCTGCGCCGAGCGACCGGCATGCCCTCCGACGCCCCGCCGGGCCCGGTGGACGTCGACACGTCAGCGCCGAGCACGGATCTCGACGCCGAACGGCATCGGCTCGCCGACGAGCTCGTGACCCGCGCGCAGCGCAACGGGGCACGGATCCGATTCGTGGAGGACGCGGAACTGCTGGCGGACGTAGGTGGTGTCGGCGCGTTGTTACGTTTCAGGATCTGAGACCATGAGCAGGCTGAACAAGGTGAACCGGGACAACTACACGCAGGCCGGACGCCTCACGCCGGATGATCTCGCCCGTGAACGACGGAAGATGGCGGCGCGACCGGCTACGGAGACGCGGAACCGCCGAGCGCCGCCCCGCGGCGCACGGGCGTCCACCCGTCCTCGAAGCGCGCCCGAAGAATGAGCGTCACGACGGCGCCATAGCTGCGCACGCCCTGTTCCACGCGGTTGGCCCTGAGGTACGTGTCGTACACGTTCCACCCCGCGTTGCGCAGCCAGGGAAGCTCGCCGCGTCGCAGGCGCGCGACAATCGCGTCGATGTCGGCGCGTGGGCCTGGCTCCATCGCCTGGGCCAGCCGCGCGCGGCCCTCACCATCGACCTCGTTGTTCACCTGCCAGAACAGATACAGCCAGCCGCTGTATTGCGCGGGCACGTGCGCACGGATGCACGTCAGCCACCCCACGAAGTTGGCCTCGGCTTCGTCCGCGTATCCCGCCAGATGCGACCACTCGTGCGCCGCGACGAAGGGACGCTCGAAGGGCAGCAGGTCGGGATTCGCGAGCACCTCGAGGCCGAAGGGATTCACCATCCCGTCGACCGAGGCCCAGCGGAAGTAGGAACCGAACAGCGTCCGCTTCAGCCGGCCTGGCTCGGCGAGCGGCGCATCGCTCAGCAGGCGCTGCACTCCGGCAAAGGCGCGCCGCAGCTCCTCGTCACGCCACTCGTCACCCTGCCATCCGGCCCGATGTGCCTCCGCGTGAAGCGCGTTCATGCGTGCCGCCGCCTCGAGACCGAGGCGCACCACCGCCTCCGACGAGGGGGCCTCGCGCTCCACGAGCAGGCGGTCGGTCATCGCCACGCGCCGGTAATTGAACCCCCACAGCGCCAGGAAGACGAGGTAGCCGCACGCGAGCGCCACCACCAGCTGGCGAGCGGCCTGAAGGAGCGGTGCAATTCGGTGCGTGCGTCGCGCAGCCCGGACGCCGCGTACGATCACGGTCAGCATCGCGGCAACGGCCGCCAGCACCAGCAGGTCGAGGACCGCGAACGGGACGAGGTTCGAGATCGGCGTCACCGCGCGCTGGACGGCCGGATAGACGCCCGCCGAGAACCAGCGTTCCACGAGCGGCGCGGGGAGGCGTGCATAGCCCCAGGCGAGCGCCAGCCCGACCGTCGCAAGCTCGAGCATCACACGCAACCCCCTCACCGCTCGCTTGGATCCCACCCATCTATCTTAGGGGACCCCAAAGGCAGCAATCTTGCGCACCTGCGGGCGACGGGAGGTTTCCAGGCCGTGAGTGGCCAGATCCAATACGGTCGGGTACGTGGGCTGACATCCGAGGTGACACCGGCCGCGGATCTGCCGCTTGGGGTGGCGTCCACCCCGCTGGACACCGACCTCCCCCGCCGACTCGGGCGCTTCCGGCACGAGCTGCGGGTTCTGGGGAACCCGCCGACCAGGGAGGAGCTGCAGCGGCTCCTCGAAATGGCGAGAGAGCTTCACCTGCAGGACGACACCATCAGCGCGGAGCTGGCCGAGATCCGCGCCTCGTTCGAGGCGCTGGATCTGGCGGACCAGATCGCACGCAGCGGCCTTCCCGTGGTGGTCAGCCTCGGCGGCCTGGCCGAGGGCGACCTCTGTCACTTCGTCACGCCGGTGCGCTTCGGCCGGCGCCGCTCCGATCAAATCGGGCATCTGGAGCTGACGAGCGGCTGGCTGAAGTTCCATGGCGCGCTCGACGTCAGCGTCGTCTGGACCGAGGTGTCAGACGTCCACCGCGCCGATCGCGACATCGTGGTGGCGCTCGCCGACAGCCGCCGCGTGCTCCGCTTCTGCTGTCACGCGGTGGGCGAGGCCGCGCGCGGCGCCGTGGTGGGCACGTACCTGGCGAATGCGGCCCGCGGCCGGGAGGCCGGTCCCGCCAACCCGCACGAGATCATCCGATCTCGGCTGATTACGGGCGGAGCACCTTCTCGAGCGTCGCGGCGTTCTGCGCCGCCTGCTCGCGCCGCGTCTGGGCCGCCTCGATGGCCCGCTGCCGCGACTCGATCTGGCGCGCGTTGAGCACGGCGTTCTCGGGCGTGGTCGACAGCGCGGCGATCTGCTCGCGGCGGGTGACAATCGACAGCTCGAAGCACTGGCCCGCATAGAGGAACGACGCCTGGCTCTCGCTCCAGAGCCGCCGCTCCCACCGGACGCTTGCCAGGTAGAAGGCGGCCTCGCACTGGTCGGCATCCATCGCGAGCGCGCGTTGAAACTCTTCCTCGGCCGATTCCAGCCGCTGCTCGCGCCACTCGATCATGCCGGAGAGCACGAACAGGGCCGCATTCACCATCAGCGCCTTGGCCCTGTCGGCTTCCACGCGGGCCTCCGCGATGCGCGCGAGCTGGTACAGGTTCCACGCGCGCCAGTAGTGCGCCGGTCCGATGAACCAGCTGCCCAGCTCGAGCAGCCGCGTGGCGGAGGTCAGCGCCTCCTCGTAGCGATCGAGGTTGGACAGACTGACCGTCTTGCCGAGCCAGCCGTCACGATGGGTCGGCACGAGCGCCAGCGTCGCTTCGTACTCCGCCAGCGCCTCGGGCCATTCCTCCCGCGCCTCGTGAAGGTTGCCGATGACGATGGGCACCACCGGCGAATCGGGAAAGGCGGCCCGGGCGGAGCGCAGCCGCGCGAGCCCCTCGACGATATCGGGTGGAATCTGATTCTGGAGCGCGCGGCGGCCCAGTTCGAGATCCGCGTCGACGAAATCGGGATTGGCCTGACGGGCGGCCGACAACTCACTGAACTGCCCGCCGCCGCACAGGCCGGCACGGTATCGGATCAACGGGACGTCGCCGAACTGGTCGATCGCGGCGGCGGAGGCCGCATCTCGCGCCTCGGACTCGAGAAACCGCCCGACGCCATCCCGCCTGCAGGCGATCGTCAGATCGAGATACGCACGGAACACGGCGGAGCCCGGTCCGGTTGTCAGCGTCTCACGCCACCGGGCATAGACCTCGCTGGGGCGCCGCCGGCCGAACGATTCGGTCAGCAGCGCGTCGCGATCGCCGCTCAGCGGGTCGACTTCCTGCGTGTTGACGATATCGAAGTACGTCGACCATTCTGGACCTGGCGGCAGCACGGTCAGGGCGCGCTCGAGCCAGGCGCCTGGCGGAAGGCCGAGCTCCTTCGAGCGCGCCACGAGCAGCGCCGCAGCCTCGAACGCCTGCCCGTCCGCACCAGACGCAGCCGCGGCCGCAAATGCCGACTCCAGGCAGCGATAGCAGCCGCGCCGGATCAGGGCGTCGATGTCGACGGAGGGCGCCAATGGCGCCAGCGGCGCCGACGGCCTGGCGGCGCACGCCGCCGTCAGGAGGAGGCACGCGAGCGGGCCGACGCGCATGCCCGATTAGACCCCACGGCGTGTGGGCAGGGCACAAGACCGCTGGACCACGTCCTTCAGCAGCAGCTCACCTCGTGCAGCCGCGCGCACGTCGACTCTGGCGCGCTGCCCCGCCATCTTGACGATGAAGGGAATCTGCAGCGGATCCCGCTCGCGGCCTCCGAAGCGGAAGCCATGGTCCGACAGGAGAACGATCGTGGTCTCGTCGTACGTGCCCTCACGCCGCAACTCATCGACGATCTCGCCGACGACGCGATCCACATATCCCAGCTGCTCGACGTACTCCGTATCGGGGGACGTCTGCAGCGAATCGAACGGCGGATCGTACCCCTCGGCATCGAAGGCGAACGGCAGATGCGGGATGCTGAAGTGCGCGAAGCGGAACACGGGCCGCCTGCCAATCATGGGACGCCGCGCGAACGCGAGCACGTCGGCGACCAGCTCGCGCTGGAGGAGGGCGAACGACGGGCTCTTCACGAGGCCGAACGGCAGCTGCCGCGGCCACAGCACCAGCGTCGTCAGCATGGGGTCGAACGGCGCGAACTCCTCGTGCGTGGTCGACACGTTGTAGAAGCTGAGCGACTGGCAGGTATCGATCAGACCCTCCAGCAGGTCGCAATACGGAAGATAGTAGCCGCCCATCTCGGTGGCGTAGCCGAGACGGCGGGCGGTGGCGAACAGGCCGCCGTCCCCGCCCGCGCTGAACGGCACGAGCTCCCCCTCGTCATCGAGCTCCCAGAGGCCGTCGTCCTCGACCCGGACATCGCGCAGGTGCCGTGCCGCCAGAAGCGACGGCAGCGCCACCAGCGTGTCACGCGCGGGTGCGGCCACGGTCAGGTAATTCGTGGCTTCCGATGCCAGTCGACGGATCTCGAGGAACTCGTCGCGCATCATGCCGCTTTCGTCGTAGAGGTACGAAAAGGACAGCTCATCGAAGAGCAGCGCGAGCACGGGCGCACATGTCGCCCCGCCAGTGCTTGCCGTCGACGGGTTCCGCTCCACCGAGATGGGAACCGCCGGCCGCAACGCCGAGAGCCCTATGCTCGCGACCACCACGAGCGACGCTGGCGAGACCACCACGAGGAAGCGCCGGAACCAGCGAGCGAAGGCCTGCGGCCAGCGGACGAAGGCGATGACGACCACCAGCGCCGCGAGGGACAGTACTGTGAACCGCAGTGCACGCCCCTCCCAGGCGCTCCGCAGCGCATCCTCGAAGGGCAACTGCCGCGCCACGCCAGCCGCGAACGAGGCCAGCGGCAACAGCGCGACCGCCAGCAGCGCCAGGGTCGCCGACCGGCTGGAACGGGGCCACAGCACGAAGACAGCGGCTGCGAACGCGAGCGTCAGCCCTGTCAGTGCAGTGACGCTTTCGATGACGTCCTGCGTCTGCCACTGCAGGTAATAGGAGTCGCTCACGAGCGCGACGGCGAGCGGGTACAGGAAGAGCGCCGCGAGTGCGAAGCCCAGCCACGCCGCAATGAGGAGGCGGCGAATCACCGCGCGTCGCGGCCGCCGAGGCGCTTCATGAACCGAACAATCGATTCCCGCCAGCGCCGCAGCGCGAGACCCACGCCGAGGAGGAGCGTCAGGAGCGTCTGGTAGATCAGGCTTCCGGTGCCGGGGTCGATGTACGCGTACGCCGGCTGCTCGGAAAGCAGCCACGCCGCTGCCGCGGTCACAATCAGCGCGAAAGGCAAGCTGACCACTAATGTACCCCGAAATCGCCCGCGCGTGGCGGCGGCAGACACGGCACACCGCTTGCTCGACATCCGGGGACATGCGCCTGCGAGTGTTGGCGGCGGTCGTCCTGACGGCCATCGGCGCCTTCGCCGTCGCGGCGTGGGTCGTGCGCTCCACGCCGTACGTGCGCGATCGGGCCGTCGCAGCGCTGCACGAGCGCTTCGCCAGCCAGGTGGAGCTGGGCTCGCTGACGGTCGGCGTCTTCCCCGTGCCCTCCGTGACGGGCACCGGACTTCGGCTCCGCCACAATGGGCGCACCGACGTTCCGCCGCTCGTGGCTGTCGGCCGCTTCCGCGCCAGCGCGGGCCTCTACGGACTGCTCGGACGGCCGTTCCACCTGCGGCAGGTCATGCTGGAGCACCTCGAGATCCGTATACCGCCTGGAGGGCTGAACGGCACCGCAGCGCCGCAAAACGCTACGCCGCTGTCGCGTGCCACTCCGCCTGCCGAGCCCTCACGGTCGCCGCGCGCCATCGTCCTCGACGAGATCGTCTCGCGCTCGGCCACCCTCGAGATCGCCACCAGCCGGCCGGGCAGGCTCCCGCGCGTCTTCGCGATCGACGACCTCGTGATGACCGGCTTCGGCCGGCCGGATGGCGCATCGTTTCACGCGGGCCTCACCAATCCAATGCCCCGAGGGCGGATCGAGACGAGCGGCGTGTTCGGGCCGTGGGATGCACGGGAGCCGCGGCAGACGCCGGTGCGCGGCGAATATGCCTTCAAGGACGCGGCCCTCGGCGACATCAACGGCATCGGCGGCAGGCTGACGTCGGTCGGCACGTATCGCGGTGTGCTGCAACGGATAGATAGATGTCGACGGACAGACCGAGACACCGGACTTCACCATCGACATCGCCGCCCGGCCCGTTCCGCTGCGTACACGGTTCGCGGCGGTGGTCGACGGCACCAATGGCGACACCTGGCTCGAGCTCGTCGAGGCGCGCCTCGGCGAATCGACCATCCGGGCCAAGGGCGCCGTGGTGCGTACCAAGGACGTGCGCGGCCGGAGCGTCACGCTCGACGTGCGGATCGAGGATGGACGCATCGAGGACCTGCTGGCACTGGCGGTCAAGGCCGCCCAGCCGCCGCTCACGGGCCGCATCGCCATGGACACGGCATTCCTCCTGCCCGCGGGCCGGCAGCCGGTCGTCGAGCGGCTGCAGCTCGATGGCCGATTCAGCCTGGCTCGTGCCCGGTTCTCCAACATCGACGTTCAGCAGCGGATCGCCACGCTCAGCCGGCGGGGCCGCGGCGACGAGGGCGAGGCGCCGCCGGGCGAGAGCATCGTCTCGAGTGTGGGCGGACGGTTCGTCCTGAAGAGCGGCGTGCTTTCGTTTTCCGAGCTGACCTTCAGCGTCCCAGGCGCCACGGTGCAGCTGACGGGCACCTATGGCCTGCGCGACGAGCAGCTCGCGCTGGCGGGAGACCTGCTGCTCGACGCGAGCCTGCCGGATACGATGAGCGGCTTCCGGTCGCTGCTGGCCCGGCTGGCACAGCCCTTCTTCCGCCGGCCGGGCGGCGGCGCGAAGCTGCCGATCCGCATCACCGGCCCGCGCACGAAGCCGACGTTCGGCCTGGATCTCCGGCGCGCGTTCTGGTTCGGTGCCGTGTGACGGATGCCGCGGTGAGTTGGCAGCTACTCGCCGCGAGAGCGGCAGAGAAGCGAGCGCAAGCCGATTTCCGGCGCGCAGCGCCGGCGGACGCAGCCCGGCATACCGAGCGGGCGCTGCATGCCTGGCCTACTTGTGGTTTTCTGCCTATGTCTTCCGTTCGCCACAGAACGCCATACCCTGCCGCCCGAGCCAGCGCTCGAGGCGCTCGGTGCAGTCGCAGTCGCAACACGCCCACGGCTCGGTGCCGGTGGCGTCGCGGCACCGGCTGCGCGCATGGGCGTCCTTGACGTTGAGCAGATCGAAGTACTCCTCCCAGTACGGACGTTCCTCGGCGAGCGGCGTCGGGCAGAAGCAGGTCTCGACCCACTTCACGCGGCCGTCGGCCAGCTCGCGCGCGTGGGCCATGTCGTGCAGGTACTCGTCGCCCGCAATCGATCCGGCGCCGAGCGTCCGCCGCTCGATCGCGCGCGTCAACGGCGCGCGGAGGCCCGTCTTGACCCGCGCCGTCACGAGGTACCGCATGGCTCCTATCTTACCGGCTTCCCTGATATCGCTTGGCGCGCTCGGTGAAGTCGGCCGACCGAATCACCCGCGCGCGTACGTCGGCTGGAATCGTATTGCCGAGGCGCTGGCCTCTCGAGGACTTTGCCAGCGCCCCGGTGGTCTTGAGCTCCATGAGCGCGTCGTACACGGCGCTTTGCGCGATGTTCTGCACGAACGACGCGTACACGGCCACGGTGATCCCCGACTTCTTCGCCTGTCCGGGCGGGGTGTCGCCGAAGATCTGCCCCATCAGCGGGATCTTGACGACCTTGGCCGCCTGCTCGAGCTCATCGAAGGTGATCGGGAGGAACCAGACGGTCTCCGCACCTGCCTCGGCGTACGCGTTGGCGCGCTCGAACGTCCGTTCCAGCGATTCCAGGTTCCGGCCCTGGCAGCGCACGCTGATGACGAGATCCGATCGGGCATCGACCGCGGCGTGGATGCGATCGACCATCACACTGGTCGACACCAGCTGTGTGGCTCCAGGACCGGCCGACTGTACGCCGTCGCACAGGTGCACGGCTCCCGCGCCCTGCCGCTCCAGCTCCTTCACCGTACGGTAGACCACGAGCGGTTCGCCCAGGTTGTCCAGATCGATCACGGCCGGAAGGTCGACGTTGGCCATGATCTGCGCGCAGTACTCGATGGTGTCGGCCGGCGAGTGCAGCTCCCAGTCGGGGATGCCGTGGAACTCCGCCACCCCCGAGCTCCCGAGGTACAGCGACGGGAAGCCGAGGACCTCGACCAGCCGCGCGGTGAAGACGTCGAAGACGGCCACGTTCTCGAACGGCTCGCGCTTCTGCAGCAGCGCGCGGAACCGGCCGCCCATCGCCGGCGGCGAAGCGGCGGGAGACGACGTCTGCGCGCCCAGCGGCGGCGCGCCTGATATCAGGCCCGTGGCCGCCACCATTCCGGCTCCCTGAATGAACTCCCGACGGTTGGGCTGTTCGGACATGACGCACCTCGCTCAGAAATTCACCTTGGCCGCGTCGGCGAGAATCTGCTCCCTGTAGACGGGCAGCGACCACCCCTGTGTCGTCAGCTCGTCCAGGCGCTGGCGGACTTTGGCGACGTAGCCTTGCTTGGTCGTGTACAGCTTCCTCAACTGCTCGGGGCTCATCGCGATCTCGTAGCCGGTCAGCCCGCACAGCTGGTTGATGCCCGCCTCGCCGCGCAGCGCCACCCACGGCACGGTGTTGGGCGTCGGCGGCACCGCGCCCTCGTTCGGCACGCCATACCGGACGACGGGCACGTCGACGTAGGGGGTGCGGATACCGCCCCTTGGATTGCCGAACTCGTCGAGGGCCATCAAGGATCCGTCGTTGGCCGTATTGCGATCGACCAGAATCCGGTCCGCGCGCGGCGGATCGGTGCCCTTGTCGATCCATTCCAGCAGGTGATGCAGCGCCACCGACATGGAGGCGCTCATCGGAAACATGGTGATCGGGTACTTGCACGGGTTCGGCCGGAACGCCGCGACGTCCCGCGTGTCGAGGTGCGGCATGCCTGGGAACTCGTACACCCTGAATTGATCGCCCGGCGCGTCGCCGTCCTGCCGCGTCGGCACGTTGCCGCGCATCGCCTCGGTCGTCGTCGGCACCTGAATCATCGGCACGTCGATCTGGCGGATATTGGCACCGTTGCTGGTGGGCAGGAAGCCGTCGTAGATCGGCTTCATGTCGGGCAGGCGGTACACCATGTGCGCGGGCAGGTAGTTGATCAGGACCCCTGCCGAGGCCGACGTGCCCGCCAGCACCATCTTTCTCAACGGCAGGCCGGCGAGCGGGTTGCCAGGCCGGGCCGATCGGATCAGCGCGCCGACCTGCGCGATGATCTCGCTGGCCTGCCCCTGCTCCACCTTCATGTCCTTGTAGCGCGCCCCGTTGAATTCGACGAACGGCGCGGGCGTGCTCGTCACGATCTCGAGGCCGATGTGGCCCGACGACATCGTGTACCGATGCGTGAAGTGGAACATCCAGGCGTTGCCGCTCGGATGCATCGATTCGGCGAGCACCAAGCCGCTGAACCGGCTCGCATCGGACGGCTTCCGCACGACGATCCGCGTGCGGTACGGCTGGCCGTTGGCAGTGCCCGAGACGACGTACTCCTTCGTCTCGTAGCGGAAGTGCGCGAGATCGTCGCCCGCGGGCAGCGCCATCAGCGACGGAAACATCTCTCCTGGACCGGTCACCTCGGCGGACACGGCCGCCACCGGCGAGACGACAGGATTGGCGGGCAGATTCGACGCCGCGGGCGCCTGTCCCCTGCCCCGCCCCCCCTGCGCGGGCTGTGGCGGCTGGCCTCGGAGCGGCAGCGGTGCCTGCCCCATCACGGTCCATCCGCTGACCGTCGCCACCAGGACGACAAGGGCGAACCTGAGCGTCACACGACTCCTACGCATCATCACGTCTCCTCCCCTTGGGAGCGCCGCAGCCGCCGCCCCTCGTTCCGGATCCCGATGCTCGCGGATTATACGGCCAAAGAGATATATCTGTTCGCCGTTTGTCGGTCGGCCGAGGTATCCTTCCGCCTCGACGCGGAGGTCACGCGCATGACGACACGCACACTCGGAACCGCGATCCTGCTCACCGCGGTCGTGCTGACCGCACCAGCGGTGTGGGGACAGGGCGGAGGGGGCAGGGGGCAAGGCGCGGGGGGTCGAGGACAGGAGGCAGGGCCCACCCTGCCGCAGTCAGTGAGGCCGCCCGCGGTGACTCCCGCGCGCACTCCGACCGATCCGTTCGCGGCGATCAGGGCGGGCACGCAGACGCCCGCGCAATACCAGGCCCAGTACCGTTACCTGGCCACAGTGGATCCCGGCGATCCGTTCCACAACTGGGGCGGCAACCTGTGGAACCAGACGTGGGAAGGACAATGGCTCGCGGCTCACGCCACGGGGAAGACGTTCGAGGAATTCTGGAACTCGCTCCAGGGCACAGCCGGTCAGAGCCTCATCCTGGCGAGCCCCTACCCGTACAGGTCTGCCGAGGAACACTGGCGCGCCTGGCGGACCTCCGCCAACCTCGGCGCGGGGCCAGCGAACCGACCCGCGACGCCGCAGGACTGGTCGGGCCAGTGGGGCGGCGGCGGCGCCGGCACCGTGCTGCAGCGCGATTACCACGCGCACGCGTCGCCGGACTACAAGCCGCGCTACGTGATGTCCATCCAGGCCGAGATCGAAGGGCGGCACTGGTGGCCGGCCGACAGCTGCCTGCCCAACGCGCACGGCGGCGCTGGCACGTTCACGTTCCGCTACGCCCACTTCAACGGCCCCCTGGTGCACTTCAACAATTCGAACCCCGTCTACGAGGGGCGCTACATCATGGTGGGCTACGACTTCCTGCCGCCGGAGCAGTCGATCCCCAGCTTCATGGGCGAGTCGATCGCATTCTGGGACGGCGACGAGCTGGTGGTCTGGACCAGGAATCTCCACCCCAACATGCGGGGCCACGGCGAGGCCGAATACAGCGGGCAGATGGAGATGATCGAGCGCTACTACCAGGCCGGGAACAATATCGTCGTGGACGTCACCCGGTACGACCCCGTGGCCTACGCCGCGCCGCAGCACAGCGTGGGCGTCTTCACTCGCGCGAACGAGTACGCCGTGCCGCTCTTCAACGAATGCGTCTCGACCAACAACGTCTATCACGACGCGCGGGGATGGATCGCCGATGTCGCGCCCGGAGAGCCTGGCTACAAGGACATCTTCGACCTGACGCCGTGGTATACGAACTGGATGCGCGCCGAGGCCGCCAAGAAGGCGGGCGACGCTCCCCCGGCGCCGTCGATCATGGAGCTCGCCCGATGAAGACCAAGATGTCGATCGCACTCGCCGCCGCGGTCATCGTCGCGGCGTCCGGCGCCGCGACCGTCGCACCCATCTCGGCCCACCACTCGCACGCCATGTTCGACGGCAGCAAGGAAACCGAGATCACGGGCACGCTGACCATGGTCCGCTTCGCCAACCCGCATGTCTACCTTCGGATTGAGGCCACGCATCGAGACGGCGTCCCGCTCGAGTCCCATCAGACGTGGGCCATCGAGATGTCCACGGTGCAGAACATGACGAACCGCGGCATCACCCCGAACGTGCTGCCGATCGGCGCCCCGATCTCAGTGAAGGTCAATCCGCTGTTCAGCGGCGGGTTCTCGGGGAACTATACGACGGTCGTGATGATCAACGGCGTCAAGAATGCGTCGACCGGACCGGAGTGGACGCCTGCGGGCAGTTGAGGAATTTGGTCGGGACGGCGAGATTCGAACTCGCGACCCCCTGAACCCCATTCAGGTGCGCTACCAGGCTGCGCTACGTCCCGACAATAAGAACGCCCCAGGCCTCGGGGCCAAGGCCTCAGGCCCCCGCGCGCTTCCGCCTGGCGCCCCTGGCTTTTCTGCCGGGCGCCGCGCGCTTCGAGGCGGCTGTGCGCGAGGCCGCGACAGCGGCCTTCCGCTTAGGCGGACCTAAAGGTCCGCCTCTACGATCCCTCCCGCTTCTGCGACGTCCGCCGTTGCCGCCAGTGTCCAGGGCGGCGAGGTCGGCGATCCCCACCGCGCCGGGCGCCTGCGAGAGCGCCTCGAGGATCGACCGAAGTCCGCTGCGGACCGCTGCGATCCGCGCCCGCGCGTCCGCGCCGAGCGTGTCGAGCACCTCGGCCATCTCGACGTCGGCGGCGGCCACGGGCGCCGACGCCTCGATTCGGCGTCGCGCCCCGGCCAGCGTCAGCCCCTCGCCAAAGACCAGTTGCTTGATCCGCCGCACCTGCTCGACGTCCGACGGCCGATAGAAGCGCGCGCTGTCGGGCGACTTCTGCACCCCGATGCCCGGAAACTCCTTCTCCCACGACCGCAGCACGTAGGGCTGCAGACCGGCCATCTCGCAGACGTCCGCCGCTCGATACAGCTTCGGGATCACCGGCCCTCAGTATACCGTAGCGGTATACCGTAGCACGGCGGCGCCGTGCCCCTCATCGACCACGCAGCGCGTCCCCTGCATCGACCCGATTGAAATTCGAGGCCGAGTTTCGGTAAAGAAATAGAAGCCATTCTCTAGAACCGGAGGGATCAGATGCCAAGGAGGATTGCCCTGGTACTAGCCGGGGCCGCAGCCGCCGCCGTGCTCACGTCGGCGCAGGTGATGAGGGTTGATGGCTTTCGTGGAACCGTGGTCAACGTCAGGCAGGAGGCGGGACGAACGCTCACGGTGGACCTGATCCGCTGGTCGACCGACGAGGAGCGCGACAAGCTCACCGCCGCCGTCGACGGCACGGGCGATACCACGCTGCTGGACGCGCTCAAGGCGATGCCGACGGTCGGCTACATCTGGACCGGCGAGAGCGTCGGCTATCAGGTGCGCTACGCGCATCGGCTGTCGCTGGCCGACGGCGGCGAGCGTGTGATCCTCGCCACCGACCGTCGGCTCGGCTCGTACCAGATCACGCCCTGGCAGCCGGACGGGGCGGCGCCGGACGTCGACTACCCCTTCACCCTGATCGAGATGCGGCTCCAGCGAAACGGCGTCGGCGAAGGGAAGATGTCGCTCACGACGAAGGTGGCCGCCGATGCGGAGGCCAAGACAATCGCGCTCGAGAGCTACGCCGCCGCTCCCGTGCTGCTGAAGGACGTCCGGCATACGCCCGCGACGTAGGGCGAATCACGCTCGACGCCTGACGTGCAGCCGAATCGGCGTGCCGACAAAGCCGAACGCGTCGCGGATCTGGTTGATGAGAAAGCGCGAATACGAGAAGTGAAACCGCGTGGCGACGTTGGTGAAGAACACGAACACCGGCGGCGCCACGCCGGTTTGCGCGGCGTAGAGAATCCGTACGTGCTTGCGCCCTGGACTCGCGGGCGGATGGGCGGCGGTCACTGAGGCGACGAAGCGGTTCAGCTCGGGCGTCGCGACGCGCTGCTTCCGGGACTCCGCCACGCGGTCGATCGTCTCGAGCAGCTTCGGCGCCCGCTCCCCCGTGAGCGCGGAAATGTGCAGCACGGGCGCGTAGTCCAGGAACTTCAGCCGCCGCCGCAGCTCCTCGTCGAACGTCTTGACGAACTCCGGTCCGCGGTCCTTCATCAAGTCCCACTTGTTGGCTGCGATGATCACGCCGCAGCCTGCCCTGTCGGCCTCGCCAGCGATGGCGGCATCCTGGTCCGTGGCACCCTGCGTGGCGTCGATGACGACCACCACGACGTCGGCCGCCTCGATGGAGCGCCGCGCCAGCAGCACGCTGACGCTTTCAACCGGGCCGCTGCGCGCCACGCGGCCGGGGCGCCTGATTCCAGCGGTGTCGACGATCCGAAAGCGGCGGCGGTGCCAGGTGAGCACGGCGTCCACGGCGTCGCGAGTGGTGCCCGGGAACTCGCTGACGATCATGCGTTCCTCGCGCAGCAGGCGATTGACGAGCGACGACTTCCCCACGTTCGGCCGCCCCACGATCGCCACGGCCACCTCGTCCGCGCGTGGCTCGCCGCGCCGCGACGGAAACGTCGCGCGTTCCCTTGGGAGACGAAGCCGCCCGACCACGCCGTCGAGCAGCTCGCCCACGCCCAGGCCGTGCTCCGCCGAGATCTCGTAGACCGGTTCGAAGCCGAGGCCATAGAACTCCAGCGCCCCTTCGCGGGCGCGCCGATCGTCGCTCTTGTTGACGGCGACGACGACGGGCTTGCCCGCCTCGCGCAGGACCTCGGCGATCTGCTCGTCGCCAGGCACCAGGCCTTCGCGTCCATCCACTACGAGCACAAGGAGATCCGCGGCCGCCACCGCGCGGCGGCCGCGCTCGAGCACCAGCGCGTGGAGGGGGTCCTCGCTGGCACCGAACATGCCGCCCGTATCCACCAGCTCGAACCGCGCTCCCTGCCACTCCGCCGGCTGGGCGATCACGTCGCGTGTGGTTCCAGGGATCGCCGTGACGATCGCGCGTCGAGTCTCCGTCAACCGGTTGAACAGCGTGGACTTGCCGACGTTCGGGCGGCCGACGAGCACCACGGACGGAGGCTTCGGCGTCATGGGCGCTCACGCACCTGAGCCGAATCGCGCCCAGCGGTGGCATTTCCTCGCGAATCCCGGGCCCGTCCGTAGGTTGTTTGACAAGCGTAAGTGATTCTTTTTATAGTAGTTACGGTCTTTTCTCAGAGGATTTTCGCGCATGATCAAGGTTGACATCGTCAACGAGGTCTCGAAAACCGCCGATATCACCAAGGTCAAGGCTGAGGTGGCCGTGGACGCCGTTCTCGACGCGATGCGCCTGTCCATGCAGCGGGGAGACCGGATCGAGCTCCGCGGATTCGGAGTGTTCCAGGTGAAGCCGCGCAAGCGCGGCATCGGCCGTAACCCACGCACTGGCAAGGAAGTCCGCATCCCACCCGGACGGACGATCCGCTTCAAGCCCGGCAAAGACCTCCAGAACATCGGATAAGGGGCGTGCCCTCGCCCGTGTCGTCCGGTCAGCAGATAGCCGTTCCACCGTTTCCCCTCGAGCGACGCGCCCGTCAGCCGATCGTGCGGCACCTGATCCTCTTCGTCCTGACGTTCCTGACCACGACCCTCGTGGGCGCCGAACACTTCGGCAGCTACTACCTCGACTTCGGCACCCGGGAGATGAATCTCTCCGTCGTGGAGGTACTGCTCAACGGCCTCTGGTACAGCGCGTCGATCCTTGCCATTCTCGGCGCGCACGAGTTCGGCCACTATTATGCGTGCCGGTACTACGGCGTGGACGCGTCGCTGCCCTATTTTTTGCCGGCGCCGCTGCCCCTCACGGGCACGCTCGGCGCCTTCATCCGCATCCGTCAGACGATCCCGGGCAAGCGTGAGCTGTTCGACATCGGCATCGCCGGACCCATTGCGGGCTTTCTGGTTGCGATCCCCGTGCTGCTGGTGGGCATGAGCCTGTCGCGCGTCACGCCGCTGCCGGCCGACACGCGCGCTTTCATCGAGCTGGGAGAGCCGCTGCTCTTCAAGGGGGCCGCGTGGCTGTTCTGGGGCACGCCGCCCGAGGGCTATTCGATCAACATGCACCCGATGGCATTCGCGGCGTGGTTCGGCCTGCTGGCCACGGCGCTCAACCTGTTTCCCATCGGGCAGCTCGACGGCGGGCACATCTCATACGCCGTGCTCGGCCGCAAGAGCACGGCGGTGACGCTGGGCACGCTGGCGTGCCTGGTGGGCCTGACGTTCGTCTCCAGCTCCTGGGTGGTATGGACGGTGTTGACGCTGGTGATGCTCCTCACCTTCGGCCCGCGCCACCCCCGCACGGCCGACGAGGACGTGCCGCTCGATCGGACGCGGCTCTGGCTGGCCTTTGCCGCGCTCGTCATGTTCGTCGTCTGCTTCACGCCCGCGCCGATTGAGCCGTTCGACATCGTCAATCAGCCCGATTCGCTGCAGGCGCAGGGCGCCCCGTGAAGGGGCGCCCTGCGCGGTCGCGATCGTAGGGCGGGCCATTACGGCCCGCGTCCACATACTGAGAATTACTCCACGCTGAGGACGGCAATCACCGGCGTCATCATGTAGCGGCCGTTCCCGGTCTCCCGAATCGACCGATCTCCGTCGAAGTCCAGCAGCATCGTCGTCGTGCCGCTCGCAGGCACCTCGAACTGACGATTGAGCTTGACCTCGCCCGAGGGGATCTCGACCGACGCGCTCCGCCCTTCGGGCGCGGCAATCGTCGGCGCGCAGGCGTCCCCCGCCGCCGCGTTGTCGAAGTAGATCGTCGCACTGGAGACCACGAGCCGCACCTGCGTGTAATGGCCCGCAGGCAGCGCGCCGACGCCGAGAACGTCCTGCGCGTCCTGCAGCTTCTTCAAGTCGCACGTCCGGGCGGTCGCGCCCGCGCCAAACGGCAGCTTCGTGAAGTCGGCCTCCGTGTCGCGATGCGCCGTGACTTCCGAGAAGGTGACGAGCACGGATTTGGCGTCGCTGAACGGGCTGTCCGTCAGCATCAACCTGAATGTCGCGCCCGTTCCTGATGGGCTGGTCGGCGAGCTCGAGCCGCTGCAGGCCAGCGCGCCCAACGTGCACGCACCGATCGCCGCGAAAAGCCAACGCATAGCGCTTTCCCTCCTGGCCCCGGCAGGGCAAGAGCCGGGCCAGCCTGCGAACTGACCAGGCAACTTCCTCTTTCACAAAGGGTTATGGCGTCGGGCGGAGTACGTGAAGGGCCCGGCGACCGTCACAGATTCGTATGCTTCTCGAACAAAGTGTGAACGAGCAGTGTGAACTAGAGGATGCTCACCGGGTCGACGTCGACAGTCGCCCGTCGTCTGACGTGGGGCATCGCCGCGAGCGCGGCTTTCAGGGCCTCGCGCATGTCGGCGCGCCGCGCCCCTTTCAAGAAGAACTGCACGCGGTGCTCCCCGCGCAGCCGCACGAGCGGCGCCGGTGCGGGTCCGAGGACCGCAAAGCCGCCGCGCGCGGCAGAGGGCCCGAGGGCGTGGGCCAGGTCGGTGGCGGTGTGCATGGCCGCGGCGAACGTCCGTCCGCGCACGATCACGTTGACCAGCGCCACGACCGGCGGATACCGCATCGCGCGGCGGTAGGCCAGCTCGCGCTCGAAGAACGCAGGGTAGTCCTGACGGCAGGCGAGCTGGATGCTGTAGTGCTCGGGATAGAGCGTCTGAACGATCGCCTCGCCTGCGCGCTCGCCGCGGCCGGCGCGGCCGGCCACCTGGGTCAGGAGCTGAAACGTCCGCTCGGCGGCCCGGAAGTCGGCCAGCCCCAGGCCCACGTCCGCGGAGATCACGCCCACCAGCGTGACTCGCGGAAAATCGTGCCCCTTGGCAATCATCTGCGTGCCGACCAGCACGTCGATCTCGCCAGCGGCGAACCTGGACAGCAGCGAGGCGAGCGCTCCCCGCCGCCTCACGGCATCGCGATCCAGGCGCGCGATGCGCGCGTCCGGAAAGCGCTCGCGCAAGTGCTGCTCGACCTTTTCGGTGCCGAAGCCCGCCTGCTCGAGATACGGAGCCGCGCATTTCCGGCAGGCCGCGGGGACGGTCATGGCGTAGTTGCAGTAGTGGCAGCGGGCCGTCCAGCCCTTCGACGCCGCCCGGGGCGGGCCCGCCCGGGCCCGATGCACCGTGAGCGACACGCTGCAGTTCGGGCACTCGAAGGTGTCGCCGCACTGGCGGCAGAAGACGGCCGTGGCATACCCGCGGCGGTTGAGCAGGATCAGGGCCTGTTCGCGGCGATGCAGGCGATCGTCGACGGCGGAGGCGAGCTCGCGGCCGATCACCACGTCAGGTCCCTCCTCGGCGTATTCCGCGCGCATGTTCACCAGACGGACCGAGGCCAGCGGGCGATCCAGCACGCGGCGCTCGAGCACGACGCAGGCGTACTTGCCGGACGTGGCGTGCTGGCACGTTTCCATCGACGGCGTCGCGGATCCGAGCACGACCAGCGCCTGCCCGTGGCTGGCCCGCACGATCGCCACGTCGCGCCCGTGGTAGCGAGGCGCCTCTTCCTGCTTGTACGACGTGTCGTGCTCCTCGTCGACGATGACGAGGCCCAGGCGCGTCAGCGGGGAGAACACCGCCGAGCGCGTGCCCACCACGACGTCGACCTCGCCGCGGCGGATGCGATGCCACTGGTCGTGGCGCTCGCCGTCCGACAGCGCGCTGTGCTGGACGGCGACGCGCGAGCCAAACGCGGCGCGAACACGCGCCGCCACGGAGGGCGTCAGCGCGATCTCGGGCACCAGCACGAGCGCCTGCTTTCCCATCCGGCACACGCGATCCGCGAGCCGCATGTAGATTTCCGTCTTGCCGCTGCCCGTCACGCCGCGAAGCAGCGCCACCGAGAACCGGCCAGCGTCGGCGAGCGCGGAGAGCCGATCCAGCGCTGCCTCCTGCTCGGCCGTCAGCGCCAATGGTGGATCGCGGTCGACGGGGCGGAGAGGCGGCGCATGCATCGCTCCTGCCTCGAAGGGATCGCGATCGTCGCGCTCCTGGCGGATCGCTGCGAGCCCGTGCGCGACGAGGCGGCGGACGAGATCCCCGCCCACGCCCCGGTCGCGCAGCGTGGCCATCGGCAGACCGACCGCCGGGGCCGCGAGCATCTCGAGCGCGGCGCGCTGCTTGGCCGTCAGGCCTCTTCCCGGCAGCGGCGGCGCACCTGTGGCTCCGGAGTCGAGCGCGGCCAGACCGTGCGCCGTGGCCGCGACCACACGCGAGGTCCTGAAGGAGGACGTCTGGCGGCGGGCGCCAGGAGGCAGCGCCACGCCGATGGCATCGCCGATACCCGACATGTAGTAGTCGGCCACCCATTCGCACAGCGCGACCACGGACGGCGGCAGGAAGGGCTCGCGGTCGAGCACCGCCTCCACATCCCTGGCCTCGCCGTCTTCGGGCGCGTCCGCGTCGTGGGCGATGACGAGGCCCGTGACACTGCGCGATCCCAGCGGAACGCGCACGCGCGCGCCTACCGGCGGCAGCGCCGCGTGTGGCTCTGAAAACCGATACGTCAGAGACGCGAGATAGGGAACGGGAACGGCGACGGAGATGAAGCGCACGCGCTCCTTTATGCGCGCTCCTTCAGAATGGCGCGGACGCGCTTCATATCCTCCCACACTTCCCGCTTGGCCGAGGGCGTCCGCAACAGATAGGCGGGATGATACGTCGGCATGAGGATCGCGTCGCGGTACTTGTATTCGCGGCCGCGCAGGCGGGTGATCGGGTCGGCCGTGCGCAGCAGCGACTGCGCCGCGAACTTCCCCAGCGCCACGATGACCTGCGGCCCGATGGTATCGATCTGGCGGAACAGGAACCGCTCGCACTGCTCCACCTCGTCCGGCTCGGGGTTGCGGTTGCTTGGCGGGCGGCACTTGATGACGTTGGCGATGTAGACGTCCTCCCGCCGAAGACCGATGGCCTCGATGATCTTCGTGAGGAGCTGGCCCGCACGGCCCACGAACGGCTCGCCCTGGATGTCTTCGTCGGCGCCTGGCGCCTCGCCCACGAACATCAGGTCCGCGTCGGGATTGCCGACGCCGAACACGATCTGCCGCCGGCCCAGCCCGTGGAGCTTGCAGCGGGTGCAGTCGCCAAGGTCCTCGCGGATGGCGGAGAGCGCTTCGGCTGGGGACCCATACACGCGCACTGGCATCACAGGTTCAAGGGGTTCAAGAGGTACAGAAGGTTCAGGTCGCCGTTCGAGAGGTTCAGGGTCACCCTGCCGCTGGCGCCAGATTGGTTCACGACGAATGCCCTGGACGCCGAGCTCACCGAAGAACTCGAGATGGGCTGTGAGCTGATCCCGAATCATCGCTACGCACGAACAGGCGCCGCGGTGCGCTCGCGCACGAGCGGCTCGATTCGGTCCAGGATGGCGGCGGCCACCTGTCCCTTGCTCTGCGGCGGGAGCGTCCGGTCGCCGTCGGGGCCGACGATCGTCACCTCGTTGGTCTCGACCTCGAACCCCGCGCCGGCGCGTGAGACGTCGTTGGCCACGACGAGGTCGACCTGCTTGCGCGCGCGCTTCTCGCGCGCCTTGGCCGCCGCGTCCCCGGTCTCGGCGGCGAACCCGACGAGAATCGGAACGCCCGACGCCGCGCGGGACGGCAGCCGCCCGAGATCGGCCAGGATGTCGCGCGTCCGCTGCAAGGTCAGCGTGGCCGGACCCTCGCTCTTCGCGATCTTCCTCGGCGAGGGCTCGGCGGGCGTGTAATCCGCCACGGCGGCGGCCATGATGACGACGTCCGCGCGGGGCGCCTCGGCCATGACGGCCGCGTGCATCTCCGCCGCACTCCGGACGCGTACGAGACCATCGACGGCTGGAGGCTCGACGCGGGTGGGCCCCGCAATCAGAATCACGTGCGCCCCGCGCCGCCGCGCCTCGGCGGCCAGGGCACATCCCATCCGTCCGCTCGACCGGTTGCCGACGTAGCGCACAGGGTCGATGTCCTCGTAGGTCGGACCCGCGGTCACCAGCACGCGGCGGCCGCGCAGCACGGAGTCGGGCGGCGCCAGCACCAGTTCGGCAGCAGCCACGATGGCAGCCGGTTCGGCCAGGCGACCCTTGCCAATCCAGCCGCACGCCAGGTACCCCTCGCCTGGATCGACGAACCGCACGCCGCGGGCGGCCAGCGTCTGCAGGTTCCGCTGCACGGCGTCGTGCGCCAGCATGTTGCTGTTCATGGCGGGGGCCAGCAGCACGGGTGCTTTCGTGGCCAAGTACAACGAGCTGAGAAAATCGTCGGCAATCCCGTTGGCGAACTTGCCGATGACGTTGGCGGTGCACGGCGCCACCAGCAGCAGCGCGATGGCATCGGCAATCGCGACGTGCTCGATGTCGGCGTTCATGCCCGGCTTCCACTGCGACGTGATGACCGGACGGCGGGTGATCGCCTCGAAGGTCACCGGTCCGACGAAGCGCGCGGCCGAGCGCGTCATCACCGCCACCACCTCGTGGCCGCGCGTCTGCAGGCCGCGGCACACCTCGACCGCCTTGTAGGCGCCGATGCCGCCGGTGACGCCGAGCGCGATCAGAGACCTTCCCAGTTGACAGTTGACAGTTGACGGTTGACAGTTGACGGTTGACGGTTGACGGTTGACGGTTGACGGTTGACGGTTGGCAGTTGCGGCGATCTCTGTCAACCGTCAACTGTCAACTATTCCTTATCGAGTTTCTCCACCTTGCGCCTGAGCACCTCGCGCTGGGCGATCGTCACCTTCTTCTCGCCCGCTTCCCGCGGCACCGCCCCGCGCAGCAGCTGGCGGGCCCGCGCGCTGGCAAGGGCCACGAACTCGAAGCGATTCTCCTTGGGTGCTCTCTCCATGATCTCCTTTTCAGGCGGACCTGAAGGTCCGCCTCTCCGTACGTCACTTGAACGTCTCGATGATCCGCTCGGCCGCCCAGCGCATGGCCTTGACGCGCGCCCGTTCGGCCAGGACGATGGCGCGCAGCCGGTCGGCCGCCGGCTCCAGCTCGTCGTTGATCACCACGTACTCGTACTGCGTGACCTCGCCGACCTCGCGGCGGGCGACGTCGAGGCGCTTGCGAATCTGCTCTTCGGTGTCCTTGCTGCGGCCCCGGAGCCGCTGCTCCAGCGCGGTCGCGGACGGGGGCAGCACGAAGATGCCGATCGTCTCGATGCCGCGACTGCGGACCTGCCGCGCCCCCTGGACGTCGATGACCAGCACGACGTCGCGGCCCCGCGCCAGCTCCGCCTCGGTGTCGGCCGCGGACGTGCCGTAGTAGTTGCCGAACACGTCGGCCCACTCAAGAAACGCGCCGGCCCGAGCCAGTTCCTCGAAGCGGTCGCGTCCAATGAAATTATAATCGACCCCGTGCCGCTCCCCGGACCTGGCCGGCCGCGACGTGTACGAGCGCGACATGTGCAGGTTCGGCACCAGCTGCACGAGCCGCTCCACGAGCGTTGTCTTGCCGGTGCCCGACGGCGCCGACACGATGAACAGCAGGCCCCTGCCCTGAGCCGCGTCGAAGGGCCGGCTATTCGACATTCTGGACCTGCTCCCGCATCTTCTCGAGCTCGGCCTTCGCGTCGATGATCAGCTCCGAGACGCCGAGGCCGTCGGCCTTCGAGGCGATGGTGTTCACCTCGCGATTCATCTCTTGCAGGAGGAAATCCAGCTTGCGCCCGCACGGCTCCTCGCCCTCGGCCAGCGCGTCCCAGTGCGCCAGGTGGGCGCGAAACCGGGCGACTTCCTCGCTGATGTCCGAGCGCGCCGCTCCACGGACGATCTCCTGAGCGATCATGGCCTGATCGACGGGCAGCTCCAGCTCGATCTCGCGCACGCGCTCCTGCAGCCGCCGCTCCAGCTCCGCGCGGCCGTCCAGAGCGGCGGCAGCCAACTGCTCGATCACGCCGCCCAACGCCGCCTTGCGGCCGTCGAGGTCCGCACGCAGATGATCGCCTTCGCGGGTGCGCATGGCGTCGAGGTCGGCCAGCGCCTGCTCCACGGCCGCCTGCACGCTGGCGCCGAGCTGCGCTTCGAGCGCGGGGTCGGCCTCCATCGGCCGGTCGCGCACGGTGATCGCCTGCGGGAGGCGCAGCAGATCGCCGGGTGTGAGGGCGCCCGCCACCAGGCCGCGATCCCGCGCGCGATCCAGCGCGGCGGAGAGCGCGTTGACGAACTCTTCGTTCAACTCCACCGTCGGAACGGCCGGCGTGCGGAGCTGCAGCGAAATAGCCAGCTCCACGCGTCCGCGCGCCAGGCGCTTCTGCAGCAGCGCGCGGACGCGCGGCTCGAGCTCGCCGAGCGACGAGGGCATGCGGAGCTGCACGTCGAGGAAGCGGTGGTTGACGGCCCGCACCGTCACCGCGATGGTAGCGCACTCGTCCTCGTGGGTGAGCGAGGCGAACCCCGTCATGGACTTGATCATGCGAATGGACCACCGATGAAGAACACAAAGACGATCGAGCCACGAAGGACACAGCGCGGCACGCCGCAACCAGCCAAGAGGCTCCGCCCCTTGATATCCCCGCGGAGCCCCTTGGCTGGTTGCCAGTATCTGTTTGGCGCGCTCCGCGCGCCTAGGACCAGCGCTGGCACGAACGTGACACGAAGGGCCGTTCGACTGGTGGGCCTGCTTCGCAGACCGACGTCGCGAGCGACCCGCCCGTGGCGCCCACTCGAACGGCCTCCAGCGCCCCTCTGGCCTCCGTGACCGTCGCGGCCTTCGTGTTCTTCGTGGCCAATCCGTCTTCGTGGCGTTTCCTGGCTCATACCGGGATCTCCGGGCCCGCTTCCGTCTCCGACGGCTCTTCCTGGAGCTGCAGCTCGTAGAGCCTGGCGTACGCGCCTCCGCGGGCCAGGAGCTCCTCGTGCGTGCCCGCCTCGACGATGCGCCCGCGCTCGAGGACGACGATCGCATCGGCGCGCCGCACGGTGGACAGACGGTGCGCGATGACGAACGACGTGCGGTCCAGCATGAGGGTCGACAGGGCGTCCTGCACCAGCATCTCGGACTCCGCGTCGAGCGACGAGGTCGCCTCGTCCAGGACGAGGATCGGCGAGTCGCGGAGGATCGCGCGCGCGATGGCCAGGCGCTGCCGCTGCCCGCCCGACAGCCGCTGCCCCCGCTCGCCGATCATCGTGTCGTACCCGCGATCGAGACGCGTGATGAACTCGTGCGCGTGGGCGGCCCGCGCCGCCGCCTCGATCTCCTCCCGCGAGGCCGCGGGGCGCCCGTACGCGATGTTGGCCGCAATCGTGTCGTCGAAGAGGACCGTCTCCTGCGTCACCAGGCCGATCTGCGATCGCAGCGACGCGAGGGTGACGTCGCGGATGTCGCGGCCGTCGAGGCAAATGGCCCCGCCGGTCACGTCGTAGAACCGCGGAATCAGGTTCACCAGCGTCGTCTTGCCCGCCCCGCTCCGGCCCACCAGCGCCAGTACCTGGCCGGCCCGGACGGTGAAGCTCACGCCGTCGAGCGTGGCGCGGCCGTTCTCGCCCGCGTACGCAAACCGCACGTCGCGAAACTCGATGCGCTCCCTGAACGGCAGCAGCGGGACCGCGCCCGGACGGTCCTGCACCTCGTTGTGGGCGTCGAGGATCTCGAAGATGCGCTCGGACGCGGCCATCGCCTGCTGCAGGTCGGCGTTCGCGCGGCTCAGCTTCTTGGCGGGCGCGTACATCATGAACAGCGCCGCGATGAACGCCGTGAACTCCCCCGCCGTCAGGCGTCCCGTGCCGATCTCCTGACTGCCGTACACCAGCGCCCCCACGAAGGCCACGCCGCCGATGAACTCCATCATCGGCGGCAGCGACGACAGCACGCTGGTGACCTTCATGTTGGTCCGGTAGAAGTGATGGGACGAGCGCTCGAACTTGTCGATCTCGCGCGCCTCCGCGCCGAACGCCTTGACGATGCGGTGCCCCGCGAACGCCTCGGCACCCACGTGCGACATCTGCTCCAGCGCCTCCTGGCTGCGCCGCGTCGTGCGGCGGACGCGCTGCCCGAGACGCACGAGCGGATAGACGACCAGCGGCGCGCCCGTCAGGCAGACGATCGCCAGCCGCGCGTCGTAGTAGAACAAGAGCGCCCCGAACCCGAGCAGGGCGAGCGATTCGCGCGCCAGATCGCCCATCGTCTCGGAGACGGCCCGCTGCACCTGCCCCACGTCGTTGGTGATGCGCGACAGCAGCCGCCCCGTCGTCTGCAGCGAGAAGAACGCCGCCGACTGGCCGAGGATGTGCCGGAAGAGCGCGTTGCGGAGGTCGCGCACCACGCGCTGCCCGACGTCCGTCATGAGGTACCCGGAGAGATAGGCGCCAATCCCCTTGACCAGATACACGACCAGGATGGCGGCCGCAATCGGTCCCAGGTTCTCCCGCGTCGACAGCACGTCGTCGAAGATCGGCTGGATCAGCGCGGCCACGCCGGCCGACGCGGCGCCGTACAACGCCATCGCGGCAAACGCCGCCGCCAGCCGCCCGCGATGCGGCCGCGCGTACTCGAGGAGGCGAAGGAAGGCGTTCACTCGGTGAATCGATACCGCAACAGCACCCACAGCGCGACCACGCCGTCGCGCCACCCGATCTTCTTGCCCTCGTCGTAGCCCCGCCCATCGTACGTGATCGGGATCTCGTACACACGGTAGCCGCGCTTGAAGATCTTGGCCGTCAGCTCGGGCTCGATCCCGAACCCGTTCGACCGCAGCGTCATCGAGCGAATCACCTCGGCCCGCATGACCTTGTAGCAGGTCTCCATGTCCGTGAGCATGGTGTTGTACAGGATATTCGTCAGCAGCGTCAGGAGGCGGTTGCCGAGGTAGTGCGAGAACAGGAACACGCGGTGGCGGCCGATGAAACGGGAGCCGTACACCACGTCGGCGCGCCCCTGACAGATCAGCTCGATGAGCATCGGGAACTCTTCGGGCGAATATTCGAGGTCGGCGTCCTGGATGACGACGATATCGCCCTGCACCGCCTCGAACGCCCGCCTCAGGGCCGCCCCCTTGCCGAGGTTCTGCGGCTGCAGCAGCAGCGTGAATCCCAGCTCGCCCTGCAGGCGCGTCAGCGTGTCGCGCGTGCCGTCGGTGGAACCGTCGTCGACGATGATGAGCTGCGTCCGCAGCGGTACGGCCAGCACGCGGCGGACGATCTCCTCGATCGTGGCCGCCTCGTTGTACGCGGGCACGACCACCGACAGCAGCGGATCGTGCAGGACGCCCCGCAGTCGCGACATCAGCGGGCCGCCACCTGATAGCCGCTGGGGTGGGCCGAATGCCACCGCCACGCGTCGCCGACGATCGTGTCGAGTGCGGGGTGCCGAGGGATCCAGCCCAGCTCGTCGCGGATGCGGCCGGCCGACGCGTAGAGCACCGCGGCGTCCCCGGGGCGTCGAGGCGCCGACCGATGCGGCACGGGCCGTCCGGTGACGCGCTCGACGGCCGCCAGCACGTCGCGCACAGACGAGGGGCGTTCGGTCCCCACGTTGTACGTGGCCGACGCCCCGCCCCGCTCGAGCCGGTGCAGCGCCCGCACGTGCGCATCCGCGAGGTCCGTCACGTGGACGTAGTCGCGGACGCACGTCCCGTCCGGCGTCGGGTAGTCCTCGCCGAAGATCGCGAAGGGCGCGCCGCCGAGGGCGGCATCGAAGGCCCGCGGGATGACATGACACTCGGGCGTGTGATCCTCGCCCAGCTCTCCATCGGGATCGGCCCCGGCAGCATTGAAGTACCGGAGGCGGATGGACCGGAGGCCGTAGGCGCGGTCGAAGTGCGGGAGCGCCTGCTCCACGGCCAGCTTCGTCTGCCCGTACGTGCTGATCGGTGTCGTGGGATGCGTCTCGCGGAGCGGGATCTCGCGCGGGTCGCCATAGACCGCGCACGTGGAGGAAAAGACGAACAGATGGCACTGCTCCAGCACCATCGCCTCGAGCGTGGCGAGCGCCCCCACGACGTTGTTGCGGTAGTAGCCTGCAGGATCGCCGACCGACGCGCCCACGTCCAGCCAGGCGGCAAAGTGCAGCACGGCCGACGCGCCCGTATCGCGCAGCGCGCGCCGGACGGCATCGACGTCGCGGACGTCGCCCTCGATGACGGGCGCGCCGAGCGCCGCCTCGCGATGGCCGGCGCAGAAGTTGTCGTAGATCACGACCCGGTGCCTCGCCTGCCGCAGGGCCTTGGCCGTATGGCTGCCGATGTAGCCGGCGCCCCCGGTGACCAGGACCGTGCTCGCTTCAGCTTCGGCCAATGGAGTAGTAGGTGAATCCGTGCTGCTTCATCTGCTCGGGCGTGAACAGGTTGCGGCCGTCGAACACCACGGGCGACCGCATCAGGCGGCGCATCCGCGCGAAATCGGGCCGCCTGAACTCGCTCCATTCGGTGACGATGGCCAGGCAGTCGGCCCCCTTGAGCGCCTCGTAGTTGCCGCCAGCCAGCGTCACCTGCGCGCCGAAGATCCCCTTGGCCGCTCGTGCGGCCTCAGGATCGTACGCCTGCACGACGGCGCCCGCCGCCAGCAGCGCGTCGATCAGCGCGATCGACGGCGCCTCCCGCATGTCGTCGGTCTTCGGCTTGAAGGCCAGCCCCCACACGGCCACCTTCTTCCCCTTGAGGCTGCCGAAGTGCCCCTTCATCTTCGACACCAGCCGCGTCTTCTGCGACTCGTTCACCGACTCGACGGCGCGCAGGATCTGGAAATCGTAATCCTTCTGCGCCGCGAAGCGGACGAGCGCCTGCACGTCCTTCGGAAAGCAGCTCCCGCCGTAGCCGACGCCCGGAAACAGGAACGAGGGTCCGATGCGCCGATCGGATCCGATGGCGCGGCGGACCTGGTCGACATCGGCGCCCACCGCCTCGCACACGTTGGCCACCTCGTTCATGAACGAGATGCGCGTCGCCAGCATCGCGTTGGCCGCGTACTTCGTCAGCTCCGCGCTGGCGCAGTCCATCACCATGATGGGCGCACCGGTCCGCGTGAACGGCGCGTAGAGCTCCACCATCATCTCCTCGGCCCGCGGATCCTCGGCGCCCACGACGACGCGATCCGGCTTCATGAAATCGTCGATGGCCGCGCCCTGCTTGAGGAACTCGGGGTTGCTGACAACGCTGAACGGGTGGGTGGTCTCGCGACGAATCACCTCGCGCAGCTCGGCGCTGGTGCCCACGGGCACGGTGCTCTTGGTGACGATGACCTTGTAGCCGTTCATCGCGCGGGCGATGTCGCGCGCGACGGCGAGCACGTGCTGCACGTCGGCTGATCCGTCCTCGCCCTGGGGCGTGCCGACCGCGATGAAGACGATCGCCGAGTCCCGCACGGCCTTCGGCAGCGTCGTGGTAAACGCCAGACGCCCCTCGTGGCGGTTGCGCCGGACCAGCTCCTCGAGGCCCGGCTCGTAGATCGGCATCTTGCCGCGGCGCAGCGTCCGGATCTTCGCCGCATCCCTGTCGACGCAGACGACGTCGTTGCCGCTCTCCGCAAAGCACGCACCCGCCACGAGCCCCACGTACCCGGTTCCTACCACCGCGATCTTCATGTGCCTCCGTGGCACGCCCACGGAGACCCTGAAGGTCTCCGTCTACCAGCGCCAGGTGTAGTGTAGGTAGCCGGAGGCCTTCAGGCCTCCGGTTGAAAGGCCACTGGGTATCATAACGGTTCAGATGAAGATTCTTGTCGACTACCGGCCCGCCCTGCGCGAGCGTACCGGCGTCGGCGAGTACATCCACGAGCTCGTACGGGCCTACGCGGCGGCGGGGACCGACACCGTGTCGGTGTTCACCAGCTCCTGGAAGGATCGGCCCGCAACGGGGCTGGCTGGCGAGCTCGGGACGGCGGTGGTGGACCGCCGCATCCCCGTGCGCGCCCTCAATTACCTGTGGCATCGGGCCGAATGGCCGCCCGTGGAGTGGCTGGCGGGCGACTGCGACGTGGTCCATGCGGCACATCCGCTGCTCATCCCGACGCGCCGCGCCGCGCGCGTGATCACGATCCACGACGTGTTCTTCCTGTCGCCAGGCGCACGCACGCATGCGGAGATCCGCCGCGACTACGCGCCGCTCGCCCGGGCGCATGCCCATCGCGCTGAGGCTATCGTCACGTCGACCGAGCACGGGCGGCGCCTGGTCGTCGACACGCTGGGCGCGGACGCCGACCGCGTGTACGTGTGCCCGCCAGGCGCGCCCGCGTGGCGCACGCTGGGAACGGATCCGAACGTGCCTCGCGATGGATGCGTGCTCTTCATCGGGACGCTCGACGCCCGCAAGAACGTCGGCGCGCTGCTGGATGCGTACACCAGGCTGCTCGACCGTGGGAGTCCGATGGCGCCCCTCGTCCTGGCCGGACGCCCCACGCCAGAGGCCGCGGGCTGGCTGGAGCGCCTTCGCCAGCCTCCACTCGCAGGGCATGCGCGGTACGTCGGCTACGTCGCGCACGAGGAGCGTGAACGGCTGTACGCGAGCGCGCGGGTGCTGGTGCTCCCCTCGCTCGATGAGGGCTTTGGACTGCCCGCCCTCGAGGCCATGTCGGCGGGCGTTCCGGTGATCGCGTCCAGGCGCGGCTCGCTGCCAGAGGTCGTCGGCACGGGCGGGCTGCTCGTGGAGCCGGACGACATCGATGGCCTCGCCGCCGTGCTCGAGCGTCTCCTCACCGACGATCGCGAGGCGGCCGCGTGGGGTCGGGCTGGGCTCGCCCGCGCACGGGCGTTCAGCTGGACCGCCTCGGCCGCCACGCTGCGGCGAGCGTACACGGATGCCATCGGGCGGCGGCGCGCCCAGTGATGCGCATTGCCATCGACGCGCGCGAGCTCCACGGCCGGCCGACGGGCGTCGGCCGATACCTGAGGGAGATCCTGGCGGCTTGGAAGACGCTGCCCGCCGCGGCGGCGCACGAGGTGATCCTGATGTCACCGCAAGGGGCGACCGGCGGCACGCTCTGGGAACAGCTCGTGCTGCCGCGTCTGGTCCGATCGGCACGGGCGGACGTGCTGTTCGCCCCGGGCTACACGGGCCCGCTTCGCTGCCCGGTTCCCATGGTGGTGACGATTCACGACGTGTCCTTCGCGGCGCATCCCGAGTGGTTTCGCTGGAGGGAGGGACTCCGGCGGAGGGTGCTGACGCGCCTGGCCGCCAGGCGCGCGTCGCGAGTGCTCACCGTCTCGCGGTTCTCGAAGCAGGAGATTGTCACCCACCTCGGAATAGACGAGGACAAGATCGAAGTGATCTATTCGGGGGTGACCAGGCTGGCCGACGTGACAGGGGCGCCCTCGGTCTCGAACGAGACCTCTCGCGACCCGGTCGTGCTCTACGTGGGCTCGCTCTTCACCCGCCGTCACGTGCCCGAACTGATTGAGGGCTTCGCCAGGCTGGCCCGCCGACGGGGCGGGGCGCGGCTCGAGATCGTCGGCGACAACCGGACGACACCTCACATCGATGTCGATCGCGTGATTCGAGCCACGGGCCTGGCCGGTCGCATCCGTGTCCGCCCGTACGCGCCGGACGAAGAGCTCGCCGCCCTCTACGGCCGAGCCAGCGCGTTCGTCTTCCTGTCGGAGTACGAGGGGTTCGGCTTCACACCGCTCGAGGCGCTGAGCGCCGCAGTCCCGATTGTCGTGCTCGACAGCCCCGCAGCCCGCGAGATGTATGCAGCCGCGGCCGTCTACGTGGAGCGGCCCGATCCCATGTTGGTCGAGCGAGCGCTCGGCCGGCTCCTCGACGACGAGGCGGAGCGGCAGCGGGTGCTCGCCGCCGCGGCCCGCGTGCTGGCGCGATATTCATGGCACGAGTGTGCCGCGCGGGTCCTCGACGTGCTGGTGACCTGTGGCGCGGATCTTCATGGTCCGCGGGCGGACCGCAAGGGTCCGCCCCACGTGTGAACGCAACCATGCCGCGCCTGTCGATCGTCATCGTCACGTACAACTCCAAGGCGTACATCGGGGGCTGCCTCGACTCGCTCAGGCGTCACCCTCCCGCGTCCGACCACGACACGCTCGTCGTCGACAACGCCTCGTCTGACGGCACAGCCGCCTACGTGCGCGTAGAGTGGCCCTCGGTCCGCGTGACAGAGGCTGGCGGCAACCTGGGGTTCGCGAAGGCCAACAACCTCGGCATCCGCCAGACGTCCGGAGAGCTGGTGCTGCTGTTGAACCCGGACACCGTGGTCGTCGCGGGATCGCTCGACCAGCTGACCGCCGCCCTGGACGCCAGGCCCGATGCCGCGATTGCCGGACCGCGCCTGATCGATCCCGAGGGCCACGCGGAACTGTCGTGTGGCGCGATGATGTCGCCGTGGGCCGAGCTGCGGCAGAAGATCCTCGTCAGAGGGCACGCGCGGCGGATCCCGTTCATCAGCGCGTATGTCGAACGGCTCACCCGCCGCGCGCGCGAGGTGGACTGGGTCAGCGGCGCGTGCCTGCTCGTCCGGCGCGCGGATGCCGAGGCCGCGGGCCTGCTGGACGAGCGGTTCGTCGTTTATACGGAGGACGTCGACTTCTGCGCGTCGGTCCGCGCGAAGGGTCGCACCGTGCTGTTCGTGCCGCAGGCCGAGGTCGTGCATGCGCGCGGCCGGTCCGCGGCGTCGGCCCGCCAGGCCACGGCGCGCGCCTACCGGCTCAGCCAGTTGGCGTTCTATGAGAAGCATCACCCGCACTGGGTGCCGTGGCTGCGCCTCTATCTGAAGCTGCGCGGACGACTGCCCGACAGGTAGCCCAATGGTCGGTGCGACCGGTGCGACCTCGATCGGTGTCGGTGCGACCTCGATCCGCGTCGGTGCGACCTCGATCGGTGTCGGTGCGACCTCGATCCGCGTCGGTGCGACCTCGATCGGTGTCGGTGCGACCTCGATCCGCGTCGGTGCGACCTCGATCCGCGTCGGTGCGACCTCGATCCGCGTCGGTGCGACCTCGATCGGTGTCGGTGCGACCTCGATCCGTGTCGGTGCGACCTCGATCCGCGTCGGTGCGACCTCGATCGGTGTCGGTGCGACCTCGATCCGTGTCGGTGCGACCCTCGATCCCGGTCGGTGCGACCTCGATCCCGTACGGTGCAACCTCGATGGTGTCGGTGCGACCTCGATCCCGGTCGGTGCGACCTCGATCGGTGTCGGTGCGACCTCGATCCGCGTTGGTGCGAACCTCGATCCGCGTCAGGATCGTCGCAGGTCGCACCGACGAGCGTCAGGACCGTCGCACCGACCAGCGGCAGGACCATCGCACCGACGAGCGCCAGGGAGGTCACACCGACCCGCGTCAGGGGGGTCGCACGGGCGCTGTCAATGACATTGAGACACCAAGGTCAAGTTAATTAATTTCCGAGGGGGAAAGTGTCTCAGCTATCTTGTCAGGGGGGTCGCACCGACCAGCGTCAGGGCGGTCGCACCGACGAGCGTCAGGGCGGTCGCACCGACGAGCGCCAGGGAGGTCGCACCGACCCGCGTCAGGGGGGTCGCACCGACCAGCGTCAGGACCGTCGCACCGACCAGCGTCCGCGGGATCCGCACCGATATAATGGCCGTGCATGCGAGTGGCCATCGATGCGCGCAAGCTGCACGACTTCGGCATCGGCACCTACACGCGGAACCTGCTTCGGTACCTGGCGCGGATCGATCGCGGAACGGAGTACGTGCTCCTCTGCCAGGAAGCGGACCTCGGCGTCGCCCCGCAGCTCGGACCGAACTTCCACACGGTGCTCGAGCCGTCGGCCAACTACTCGCTCACGGAGCAGATTCACGTCCCCTGGCTGCTGGGCCGCGTGCGGCCCGACGTCTTCCACGCGCCGCACTACGTGCTGCCGCCGGCGGTTCCCTGCCGGTCGGTCGTGACGATTCACGACTGCATCCACCTGATGTTCCCGCAGTACCTGCCGAGCCGCGCTGCGCACGCCTACGCGAAGGCGGCGATGTGGGCCGCCGCGAAGCGCTCGAGCCGGATCCTCACGGTGTCGGAGGCCTCGAAGCGCGACATCCTACGCTTCTTCAAGGTCCCGCCCGAGAAGATCGTCGTCGTCTACAACGCGATTGACGAGCGCTTCCGGACCGCGCCTGCCGAGGAGGAGGTCGCGCGCGTCCGGGAGCGCTATCAGCTCGATCACGGCTTCGTGCTCTACGTCGGCAACATCAAGCCGCACAAGAACCTGGTCCGCCTGATCGAGGCGTTCGCCGAGCTGCGGAGGCGCGGCTTCGACGAGCTGAAGCTCCTGATCATCGGCGACGAGATCTCGAAGCTGCCCGCGCTGCGGCGCGCCGTGCACAAGCACAAGCTGTACAAGCACGTGCGGTTCCTCGGGTACCTCCCCGACGAGACGCTGGCCGTCCTCTACCGCCTCGCCGCCGTCTTCGTGTTTCCGTCCCTCTACGAGGGCTTCGGCCTGCCGCCGCTCGAGGCGATGGCGAGCGGCACGCCCGTGGTCACCTCGAACGTCTCGTCGCTGCCGGAAGTGGCGGGCGGCGCCGCGCTGCTGGTGGACCCGTACGACGTGGGCGCGATCGCCGACGGCGTGTGTCGCGTGCTGAGCGACGCCGCGCTCGCCAGCGAGCTGCGTGCCAGGGGCATCGAGCGGGCGCGTGAGTTCTCGTGGACGCGGTCGATCAGCCGGACGAGAGAGTTGTATCAGGAGGTATGCGCGTCGCGCTGATTCACGACTGGCTGACGGGGATGCGCGGCGGGGAGAAGGTGCTCGAGGCGCTCTGCGAGCTGCATCCGGACGCCGACATCTTCACGCTGTTCCATCGGCGCGGATCGGTGTCGCCCGCGATCGAGCGCCATCGGATCTCCACGTCGTTCGTGCATCGGCTGCCGATGGCGGGCACCTTCTTCCGCAGCTATCTGCCGCTGTTCCCGATCGCGTCCGAGCTGTTCGACCTCGATCCGTACGAGCTGGTGATCAGCTCCAGCCACTGCGCGGCCAAGGCCGCCGTGGCACCGGGCCGTGCGCGGCACGTGTGCTACTGCCACTCGCCGATGCGGTACGCCTGGGATCAGTTCGAGGCGTACTTCGGCGCCGCGCGGGTGGGCCGCGCGGCCAGCCGCTGGTTCTACCGCCCCGTGCTGGCGCGGCTGGCCCGCTGGGACGCCGCGACCGCCGCGCGCGTCCACCGGTTCGTGGCGAACTCCCGACACGTTGCGGGGCGGATCCGCCGATACTATAATCGCGTGGCGACGATCGTGTATCCGCCCGTCGACACGGTCTTCTATCACCCTGCCGACATCACACCGGCCAGCCGCTTTCTCGTCGTGTCCGCGCTCGTCCCGTACAAACGCCTCGAGCTGGCGATGGCGGCCTGCGAGCGGGTCGGCGCGGGACTCCGGATCGTGGGCGACGGCCCGGATCGCCGCCGCCTGGAGGCGCGCGCCGGACGCGAGGTGGTGTTCCTGGGCCGCCTGACGGACGAGGAGATCCGCGAGGAGTACCGGCGGGCGCTCGCCGTGCTGCTGCCCGGCGAGGAGGACTTCGGCATCGTGCCCGTGGAGGCGCAGGCGTGCGGACGGCCGGTGGTGGCGCTCGGCCGCGGCGGCGCCGCCGAGACGGTGATCGACGGCGAGACGGGCGTGCTGTTCGCCGAGCCCGAGGCCGAGGCGCTTGCCGCGGCGCTCGACCGCGTGGCGCGCCTGCGGTTCGATCCGGCACGCCTCCGCGCGTCGGCCGAACGCTTCTCGCGCGCGCGCCACCTGCAGCAGATGCGGGACGTCATCGACGAGACGATGGCGGCTCCCGCGGGAACGCGATGGTAAGACGCTACAACCGCCTCCTGGTCGCCTTCTACGTCGTCAGCGACGCGCTGCTGGCGCTGTGGGCGTTCGTGCTCGCCTACGGCATCCGGTTCGAGAGCGGGCTCATCACCGTCACGCGTGGCTATCCCCCGTTCGAGCTGTACGTCGATGTGCTGCCCTTCATCGCCGTGCTGACGCCGTTCGCCTTCCACCTCCAGGGCATCTATCGCCTCCGGCGCGGGCGCTCGCGCGTGGACGACTTCTTCGCGGTGCTCGTCGGCAGCATCGTGGCGGTGGTCTTCGGCGTCCTGGCGACGTTGTACGTCGGCACGTACTACGTGTCGGACCAGGCCCGCGCTCAGGGCGCGTACCAGGTATCGCAGATCGTGTGGGGCCTGTTTCTCGTCCTGAACGTGACGTTCACCTACGCGTCGCGCGAGCTCGTGCGCGAGCTGCTCGAACGGCGCTGGCGGGCCGGCATCGGCCTCAAGCGCATCCTCATCGCGGGGGCGGGCGACCTCGGCCGCATGGTGGCCGATCGCGTGCTCCAGCACCGCGAACTCGGCTATCAGGTGATCGGCTTCGTCGACGATCGGGCCGGCGGCGACCACATCGGCTATCGCGGGCTGCCGCTGCTCGGCACGCTCGCCGAGGTGGGCGAGATCGCGCAACGCGAGCGCGTCGACCATCTGTACGTCGCACTGCCCCTCGAGGAGCACGCCAAGCTGCTCGACCTCATCGAGACCACGAGCCGCGAGTGCCTCGACGTCAAGGTCGTGCCCGACCTGATGCAGTTCATCGCGCTGCGCGCGCGGCTCGAGGACCTCGACGGCCTGCCGATCATCAACGTCAACGACGTCCCCTTGCAGGGGATCAACACGTGGATCAAGCGCGCGATCGACGTCGCGCTCTCGGCGGCGGCGCTGCTCGTGCTGGCCGTGCCCGGAGCGCTCATCGCGCTGCTGGTCCGCACGACCTCCGCGGGCTCGGTGCTCTACAAGCAGGACCGCATGGGGCTGGACGGCAAGGCGTTCACGGTCTACAAGTTCCGGACCATGCACGACGGGGCCGAGGACGCGACGGGCCCCATCTGGGCGCGCGAGAACGATCCACGGGTGACCGTCGTCGGCCGCTGGCTGCGCACATTGGACCTCGACGAGCTGCCGCAGTTCTGGAACGTGCTGAAAGGCGACATGTCGATCGTCGGGCCGCGGCCCGAGCGTCCGTTCTTCGTCGAGCAGTTCAAGCACCGCATCCCGCAGTACATGCTGCGGCACAAGGTGAAGGCGGGCATCACCGGCTGGGCGCAGGTCAACGGCTGGCGCGGCAACACGTCGCTCCGCAAGCGCATCCAGTACGACCTCTACTATCTCCAGCACTGGTCGATCTGGTTCGACCTGCAGA
>JACQTK010000179.1 GCA_016210845.1 Acidobacteriota bacterium
GGCGGCGGGGGCGGCGGGGGGGGCCGTCTGGCGCTCGAAATCCGCGGCGAGGACCTCGACGATGCCCGCCGCATCTCGCTCGACGCCCGCTCGCTCATGGAGAGCACGCCTGGCCTCGCCGACGTCCAGCTCGGACGTGAGGAAGGCCGGCCCGAGATCGCGATCCGGGTGGACCGGCCGAAGGCCGCGATGCTCGGCATGACGGCCCAGACCGTGACGAACACCATTCAGACCAACGTCGCGGGCACCACGGCCGCCCAGTTCCGCGAGCGCGGCAACGAGTACCCCGTGATCGTCCGGCTGCGCGAGGCCGACCGCGAGGGCGTCTCGGACATCGGCGACGTGCTGGTGCCCACCCCGGGCGGCCAGGTCGTGCCGGCCCGGAACCTCCTGGTCGTGGGACGCGAGACCGGCCCCGTGCAGATCAACCGCAAGAACATGGAGCGGATCACCACGGTCAATTCGGACATCGAGGTGCCGCTCAGCGAGGCCGTGGCCGCCGTCCGGAGCCGCGTCAGCGAGATCCGTGTGCCGCCCGACTTTTCGGTGGGCTTCGGCGCCGAGGTCGAGGAGCAGGCGCAGGCGTTCCGCCAGCTGGCGCTGGTGCTCGTCCTCGCCGTGCTGCTCGTCTACGCCGTGATGGCGTCGCAGTACGAGTCGCTGCGCGACCCCTTCGTCATCATGTTCTCGGTGCCGACCGCCGCGATCGGCGTCGTGCTCAGCCTGCTCGTGACGGGCACGGCCTTCAACATGCAGGCGTACATCGGCATCATCATGCTGGCGGGCATCGTCGTCAGCAACGCCATTCTGCTCGTCGACTACACCAATACGCTGCGGCGTCGCGACGGGCTGTCGCTGCGCGAGGCGGTGGAGGTGGGCGGCCGCACGCGGCTCCGCCCGATCCTGATGACGTCGTTCTCCACGGGGCTGGGCCTGGTTCCGATGGCGATCGGGCTTGGTGAGGGCGGCGAGCTGCAGGCTCCCCTCGCGCGCGTCGTGATCGGCGGGCTGCTGACGTCGACTCTGGTGACGCTGGTGCTGGTGCCCACCGTGTACACGCTGTTCGAGGAAGGGATCAAGGGGCTGCGCAGAAAGGCCCCGGCGGAAGCCGCCACACTGTAGAGCCCTTCTCTTGTTCTCCCTCGTGGGGCGAGCCACGCCACCCCACGGCGCAGGCGCCGTGGGGGCCCCGGGGTCAGGCTCGCCTCACGAGGACCTGACAAGGTCCGCGCCACGGGATCGATCCGATGTACGGGCCGACCTTCAGGTCGGCCCTTGCAGATCCCGCAGCAATTCCCCGACCGTCCGACCCGTCACCGGATCGATCCAGTCGGCCGCAATTTCCGCCAGCGGTGCCAGGACGAACCGCCGCTCGCGGAAGCGCGGGTGCGGCACGAGGAGATCCGGGTCGTCGATCACGGTGTCGCCGTAGAGAATCAAGTCGAGGTCGAGCGTGCGCGGCGCGCCCGGGTACGGGCGGGTACGGTGGAACTGCCGCTCTGTCTCGAGGAGGGCCGCCAGCAGCGCCCGGGGCGAGAGCGTCGTCTGTCCGATGGCCGCCGCGTTGAGGAAGCGCGGCTGCGGCCCCACGCCCGCCTTCGCGCGAAGCGCTTCGGCGGGCAAGCCGACGGGGTCGGTCTCATAGAAGGTGGAATGGCGCAGGTCTGCCATTGGACCCGCCAGCGCCGTGAGGGCATCGCGCAGGCAGCGCTCCCGATCGCCGAGGTTGCTGCCGAGCGCGATGGCGACGGGGACCTGGGCAACCACGAGGGTTGCCCCTACTCCATCCAGCGTATCGGAAGGACGGCGCCCTGACGCGGCACGCCGCCCGTGCGGCGGCCGAGCACGTCCTCGAATCCCTCGGCGGCCTGCTCGAACAGCCGCTTGTGCTCGAGCGACTCGCCCAGGACGACGTCGAGCATGATCCGGTGGCGGGCGTGCGTCATGGCCGCCACGCGCGCGCGCCAGCGGTCCACGAATGCGCCAAGCTGGCGGGCGTCGTCGTCGAGGATGCCGCGGAACGCAGACGGGCTCACTTTCTTGCCCTGCTTGGGCACGGCCGGCACCGTCAAGGCGCTCGAGGGCGGCGGCAGCGGGACGCCGTACTCGGCCAGCGCGGCCTGCAGCCAGGTGAGCTGCACCTCCTCGCGGGCGATCACGTACTGATAGGTGTTGTTGAAGTCGTAATGGCTGACCGCTCGCGCGCCCGCCTCGTGGCGCTGGAGCAGCGCGAGGCGGTCGGCGGCGCACTCGACGAGGATCTGCCGCAGCTCGGTCGGGTGCACGCTCAGGCCTTCTGTTTTTCCTTGCAGGTGATGCAGACGCGGGTCCAGGGGATGGCGTTCAGCCGGGCCTCGGCAATCGGCTCGCCGCAGTCGCGGCACACGCCGAAGGTCCCCTGCTCGATGCGCCGAAGGGCTTCCTCGATCGCCTGGAGGATCTTGGCGTCGGTCTGCTTGAGCTTCAGTTGAATGTGGACTTCGTTGTTCCCGCTCGCCTGGTCGGCCATGTCGCCCTGGCGCCCGGAGTTGTTCTCCATCGTCCACTGCAGCGGCTTCGCCGCCGTGCCGCCGAGCAGCTCACCACGCTTCCGGAGCAACGCGTCCCGATAGGTTTCCACTTCCATCCCGCTACGGCTCCCTGGACCGCTATACGGCTCCGTGGTACGAGGCACCCGGACTGATCCCCAACGCCGGCATCGACGAGGCCGTATAGCGGTCCTAGGCGCGCGGAGCGCGCCCAAGAGATACTGGCAACCCGTCACGGGCTCGGCAACACACCACACGCCGAGCCCGTGACGGATTGGGACAGCAGCCGATCTTAGCAGGTCGGTCCCTCGTCGCGGTAGGGGGCGGGTCTCGGGCCGTCGGACGGGCGGACCGCGTCAACGGCGGGCGCAGGCGATCCCCGAGGAGGCAGTCAGCGAATCGTGGGGTACTTGATGCCCAGTTGATCCAGGTAGGTCTTGTATCTGGTGGGATCGTAGTAGTACTTCCGCAGCTCGGGGCGGTATCTCGCCATGGTGGCTTCGTTGAGCCAGATCGCAGGGGTGTCGTCCTGACGGATCAGCGGCGTATAGGCGACGTCCTTCGTCTGGACGCTGCGGAAGTAGTCCCACGCCTGGGAGACAACCTCGGGGCGCATGAGGACGTCGAGAATCGTCATTGCCTGAACCTTGGCGCCGGCTACGACGCCTTTGTGGGCGATGGGCGTCGCCATGGCAATGGCGTTGGAGGCCCACTGGTTTCAGGGCCTGACGAGACTGCCACCGACTCGCTCAAGTTGGCAGCGCCCTCACGAGCAAAACGAGACCTGCCAGCAGCGCCGCGACGCCGCCGGCCTGCACGCTGCGCCTCGGCACGTAGGCAAAGGGAAACACGAGCGCGAGCGCGCTTACTGTGAGGTTCATCACCCACGCCGCCGTGCCCATCGGCAGGTCCCAGTTCAGGTAGCACGGGAGCCACGACAGCGCGAGCAGGAGAAAGCCGGCCACGCGAAGCGCCCTGACGACGCCGCGCGATGGCGGCGTCGTCCAGACGAGAGGCACATTGCGCCTCGTGATCGCGCAGAGCGCAGCAAAGCCGGCATATGCGCCGAGAAAAGCAGAGACGAGGTACATCACTCGGCCGTCGACAGAATAGGTGCCCCAACCGATTTGCCGACGCGCACTCCGACGCGCCTGGGGCTCACTTTCCACGCCACCCACGCCAGCGCGAGGCCGATGCTCATTCCGCCAAGATCGACGGCCACCATCTCCCAATCGCCCACCGCGATCATCGAGCCGATATCGCAATTGGGCACCAGATAGCCGATAGCAGGAAGCCCGATGCAGAGCGCCGCGGTCGCCGCGAATTGCTCGGTCCAGGCTTTTTGCGGCGCTCGCACAAACGCGTGCACCGCGGCGACACCCCAGGCCAGCCAGAAAATATACAGCTCCAAATCGGAGCGTGTCGCCTGATCGAGCGGCACCGCGCGGATCGAGGCATAGACGCCGTCGAAAAAGCCGCCACTCGGGTCTGAGAGGGACTGCGGCAACAGCCTGAGCGCCCAGAGATAGCTCGCGCAGGCGAACATCGCGCCGCCGACGGAGGCGACGTTCATGCGAGCGACGAACGTATAGAAACGCGCCGCGGCGGGTGACTGCGCCATCGCGCGGCGCTTCTTGGTGAACAGGACCAGCC
>JACQTK010000016.1 GCA_016210845.1 Acidobacteriota bacterium
AGATCGAGCACCTCCTCGCCAGCGTGAAGATCCGCCAGGGCCGTGGGATTGCCGCAGCCGAGCGAGGCTTTGAGCGCCAGCTCGGGGAGCGAGGCCGCCTGGGTCTCGTCGTACAGATTGGACGTGATCGGATCGCAGCAGGCGGCGCTCGCACTGCTCGAGGTTGACTCCAGGCTCGCGGGGCCGCATCCGCACGTCGCCCCGCCCCCCGCCGTGACGCGCCGTGCGGCGTCAGCGTATCGCTGTCGAACGGTATCGGTCAGGTTTTCCATCTGGGTTCTCCTAAGGGCCGACCTAAAGGTCGGCCCCTACACTGTGTCCTCGTTGTCGGTGTGATCGCTGGTCTGGGGCGTCGCCACGAGTTGCATCGGGCTGATCCCGGTGCTCCGCGTGCAGCACTCCGCGTACAGGAATCGCAGCAGATCTTCGAGGGCTCGTGTGTTGGCCGAGTAACGGAGGAAGGTCCCCTCCCGCCGGACGGTCACGACCTCTTCGCGCTTGAGCCGGTCCAGGTGGTGCGAGAGCGTGGAGGGGGCCATGTCGAGCTCGGCGCTGATGTCGCCCGCGATCAGACCGACGGGATGGGCCGCCAGCAGCAGCCGGACGATGCGCAGGCGCGGCTCGGCGCCCATGGCGGCGAGCATGTCGGCAAAACGGGCGACAGGGTCGGCGATGGCGGGTGCCATGGGGACAATGATACCGTATTTCTAGAAATATCAAAATACTAAATTCTGGTGTATCCTCCCCGCGGCCCGGCGGCGGCAAGACGGACGTGGGCGCCGCACGTCCCTGGCGGTTCCTGACGAAGAATTCAGGAACTCTTCAGGAGCATCGTCACGGCGGTTCGGCTACTATTCTTTTTCAGCGAAGTTAGGTTCTGTCAGGGAGGAACCCACTATGAAGCGTTATCTGGTTGTTCTGCTTGCAGCCGGGGCGTTCGTGCTCGGCGCGCAGGCGTACGCCCATCACTCCTTCGCGGCTACCTACCTGGAGGACCAGTCGGTAACCGTCGAAGGTGAGTTGGTGCAGTTCCTGTTCCGCAACCCGCACTCCTTCGTGCACGTGATGGTGAAGGAGAAGGACGGGCAGATGGTGCGGTACGCCGTGGAATGGGGCGGCGCCGGCCAGCTCGGTGGTCAGGGTGTTACCAGAGAAACCCTGAAGCCCGGCGACTACGTCGTCATCAGCGGCAGCCCGGGCCGTAACCCCGCCGACCACAGGTTGCGCATGAACAGCCTCCGTCGTCCGAAGGACGGCTTCGGCTGGGGCCAGCGTCCTGGCGAGGTCGTGGACTAGATTTGGATCGCGGGGGCTAAAGCCCCCGCGCTACAGGCGCCACCTGTAGAGCGGCGGCTTTAGCCGCCGCGGTTTCATGCGGCGAAATATTGAAGGGCGGGTCTTCGGGCCCGCCCTTGTTTTTTGTACCCGGGCTGCAGTGGGCGCGGTCGCTCGTCATACGGCGCGCGCCAGGAGCCAGCCGCCCCAGACGATCAGCGCGACACCCGCGACGCGCCCGACGCGCGCGCCGTGCGGCGCCAGCTTCTCCACGAACACGAAGGCGGCGATGGCCGCCACCCACAGCAGGTTCATCACGCCGGCGGCAAACAGCATCGCCATCAGCGCCCAGCAGCAGCCCACGCAGAACAGACCGTGGCGCAGTCCCATCACGAACGCGCCGCCAGCGCCCTCCCGCCACTCGCGCGTCAGGAACTCCAGCGGCGATCGGCAGCGCGTGAGGCACGCCTGCTTGAGGGGCAGCCACTGATAGACACCGGCGGCCAGCAGGATCGCTCCGCCGACGGCGGCCGATCGGCTCGCCATCGCGGCCGAGAGGACCGCGGTCTGGTGGAGCAGCATCTGCGCGGCCGCGGCGAGCCCGCTGAACCCAGTCCAGGCCGCGAGGTACCCGGCGGCGAAGAGCAGCGTCAACGGCCGTGCGCGATTGCGGCGCCGCCGGTACGTGCCCATTGTCAGCAACATCACCGGGGCGGCCGACGGGACCATCATGGCGATCATCATCACGCTCCACATCACGAAGAGCATGAGCAGATCGGCGGCGCCCCACGCCCGCAGCTCGGGCATGCCCATGGCCGCGTGCATCTCGGCGTCCGTGGCCGCGGCGTTCATCATCGCGGCCATACGCAGCAGGTACAGCCACGCCAGCAGCGTGACGAGCGCGAGGGCGGCGGAGATGAGGGCCCGATCCTTCCGGATGACCCGCTCCAGGCCCGACGGTTCCGCGACGTCGACGTCCACGAGACGACAGGGAGGCTACCGGGTCCGCGTTACGCCTTTGGACCGCTATGCGGCCCGTAACGCGAATTCTGTACTCGTTGTCCCGACCGCATAGCGGTCCTAGAGCCGCGCGGAGCGCGGCCAGAAACGCTGGCAACCAGCCAAGGGGCTCCGGGGGATATCAAGGGGCGGAGCCCCTTGGCTGGTTGGTCCAGTTCACTTCGGCGGTCGACGCGTATTTGTTGGGCCATTCCAGCGTCAGATCGCCATGGCTGGCCCGCATGGCCGCCGTGGTGGCCACCTTGGCGTCGTTCCAGAAGAACCCGCCCTTCGGGTAGACGATGTGCACTTCCTTCTCCTGGCCGGTCACCGGATCCTTGAGCGGCGTGAGCGCCAGCTCGATCGCGCCCGGTACTCGGACGCGGGAGCGCTCGCCCGCAAGGTGAATCTCGACTGGCTTGCGGATCGGCCCCTCGAAGCGTGCGATCGTGCCCGCGAGCGCCTCCCACGGCATGCCCCCCATCTTGCCCGACAGGATCGAGACGATCGCGTCGGTCTGCTCCTGGCTGGCCTTGTCGTCGACGAAGAGCACCACGTGGCCGTTGCCCTCGTGAATCGCATTCGGATACTTGGCGGCGACGACCGCGCGAAGGCCGTTGAGCGAGACGTCGCCGAAGCGGCCGTCCTTCACTTCGTAGCCGATGATGAACTCGCACTTGCCCTCGTTGGGAACGCCCGCGAACTGGCAGTTGCACCCGTGCTGGCAGTTGCAGGCCTCGACGCTCTCGGCCTTGACGCGATAGAGGGTTCGAGCCTCAGTAGCAGCCATTGGTCTACCTCCAGGAGAGAACAGCCTCGGGGAGCCGGCGCGTCACGATAGACAACACCGCGGCGGTTCGTCAAATCCATTGATCGCTTGAGTGTTCAGGGCAGGGTCGCCCTGGCCGTTCGCACCTGGAGGCCTCCTTCGCCGCTCTCGCCCCCCGACGCGCTTTCCGCCCAGGCGAACACCAGTTCGCCGCCCTGCCGCGCCAGGCGCGGGTAGCCGCTCGTGCGGGCGTCGCTGACGCCCGCGACGGTAACAGGCGGTGACGAGACCCCGGAGGGCTCCACGCGGCGGATGCGGAACTGCGCGCGCTGGTCCGCGAACTCCACCCAGGCGGCGACGGCGGACCCGTCGTCGAGCAGCTCGATGTCCACGCGGCCCAGCGCCCCTGCCTCGTCCAGCCGGATAGGGGCGCCCCAGGAGCGCCCCGCGTCGGTCGAGAAGGCAGCATACGCCTGCCCCTGATCGTCCTTGACCGTGAACCAGGCCACTGCCACGTTGCGGCCGCGCGCGCTCAGCATGGGGCCGTTTACGGGACAGGCGGGGATCTCCCAGTTGTCGTCATGCACCGTGGTGGGAAGCGTCCACGCGCCGTTCTCGAGCCGAGACACGGAGATGTCGCGGATTTCCGTCTCGCTGCGGTCGCGAAATGCCGTGAGCACGCCGTCGGGAGTGACCACCGCCGTGGTCGGACAGCACTCGCACACCCTCAGGTCGATCGGGACGTCGGCCGTCTGCTTCCAGTTCGCGTCGAAGGCGGCATAGCGCAGGCTCATGGCGCCTCCTTCCGGGTCCGTGGCGTCGAGCTCAGCGGCGCGTCCGTCCAGCCAGACGAGGCCGAGCGCGCGGCCAGGCAGCTCGAAGACGGATGCGAACCCATGCTGCGTCTTCGTGCCGTCGTGGTGGGGCAGGAAGGAGGGCGCCCACGTGCGTCCGTTGTCGGTCGAGTACGAGAGGTGAAGGTCGTAGGCTTCGAGCAGCTCTTCCGTGTTCTCGAGCCACTGCGCGACGAGCGTGCCGTCGGAGAGCCGCAGCACGGATGGGACGTCGGCATAGCTCAGGAACCAGCCCTCGCCCGCCGCCGCGTCCACCGGATCGGTCCAGCCGGAGGCCGTGCGCTCGGCGAACCGCAGGCGCGTGGCGGGGCCCGTGCGCTCGATCCAGCTCACGAGGACGCCGCGATCCGACATGGTCAGCTGCGGCTCGCTGCTGTCCGGTCCCGACGGGAGGGCGAGCGGCTCGATCGTGACCCGCCAGTCGGCCGGATCCGTACGACCACAAGACACGGCAAGCGTGACGGCCGTGACGAACACGAGTGCACCGGTCATGCGCATCAGGGGGACCTCTCGTCAAGCATATCGCTGGCACGGGATATTTGGGGGCCTCGCGAAAAAATCAGCGCGGCCGCGCGCCGAGCGGGCGCGATTCCGGAGGCCGGCGACACGTCCCCCTGGCACTCCGCTTGCTCGTGGAGGGCCGAAAGCCGTTCCCCGGGGGATCCTGGTATGAACAACCGTACACTCATCGATCTCGCGGTCATTGCCGCCGTCGTGCTCGTCATGTTTCCGCTCATCGCCATCGCCGCCATGATCACGGCACACTTCGGCTTCGGCTTGTTCGGCAGCATGTCGGGCATCTTCGGGCAGATGGGGTGGATGCACGCCATCGGCCTGCTGTGGGCGCTGCTGACGGTCGGGATCGTCGCCGTGCTGGTGGCCCTGCTCGTCCAGAACATCCGGACGTAAGGTAAGGACGTAAGGTAAGATAGAGGCACATGCGGAGGGTCGTCGCCGTCCTGCTCACTGTGCTGTTCGTGGCGTCGGCCGCCACGGAGGCCCTCGCGCACTGCGTTGGCTGGTCGTCGTCGATCGAGGCGCGGCATGCGTGCTGCGACGGCGGGGCGCTCATGCCCGAAGCCGCGGCCACCGAATGCTGCGCGATGTCGGAGCAGTCCAACGGCAGGGTGCCGCCCGAGGCGCGGGTGGCCGCTGCTCCGATGCCCATTCTGCGCCACGCCTCGCCGTCGTGGCTCGCTCCGGTGACCGTGCCCGTCGACTGGCGTACGATGCGCGTGGCCAGGCGTCCCCATCCCGTTCCGCTCTACCTCCAACAGCTCTCGCTGCTGATCTGATCGGCTCCTGATCGGTGTGCACCTGTAGGCCTCAGGCCTCGGGGCCCAGGCCCCGGGCGGGGCTTCTGGTCTGTGGCCTGAGGCGTGAAGCCTGGGCCCTCTCGAATCAAGGAGTTCCTATGCGTGTGCGTACTTGGCCGGCGTTTCTCTGGCTGCTGCTGGCCGCGCCGTCATTTGCCTCGGAGCCTGCGGCCGAGGCCGCTGCCTCGCCTGCCTTGCAGCTGCAGGAGCACCTCCACTCACCCGACGTGCTCCGCCGCGTCGAGGGGCCGGCACTGACGTTCGAGGCCGCCTTGAGCGAAGCGCTCGAGAGAAATCCCGAGCTCGTCGCGCTCCGCCGGGCGTTTGACGCCGCGAAGCTGCGGCCGTCACAGGAGCGGTTCCTGATGGCGCCGACCTTCGAGGCGCAGATCTGGCAGTGGCCCGTGAGCTCGATCAGTCCGCTCGACACCAACATGTACATGTTCACGGCCGGCCAGGAGATTCCGGGCCGCGGCAAGCGGGCGCTCCGCGTGGCGCTCGCCGAGCGGGAGACAGCCCTCACAGAGAACGAGATTGCCGTCCTGGCGCGTCAGGTCATCGACGAGGTCAAGCAGACGTACGCCGAGCTGTTCCTCACGCGCAAGGAGATCGACGTGCACGTCGCCAACATCGGGCTGACGCGGCAGTTCGCCGACATCTCGGCGGCGAAGTACGAGACGGGCCGCATCTCGCAGCAGGACATCCTGAAGGCGGTGGTCGAGCTGTCGAAGCACCACGAGGACCTCGTGATGCTCGACGAGCGCGCGCGGCGGGCCGAGGCGCGGCTGAACACGCTGCTGGACCGCGCGCCCGATGCGCCCATCGGGCCGCTGACCGAGCCGCGGGAGCGGACGGTGCTGGCCAGCCCCGCCGAGCTGCAGCGCCTCGCGCTCGATCGGCATCCCGAGCTGCGCGGCACCCAGCTCGCGGTCGAGCGGGCCGACGCGGCACTCGCGGTGGCGCGCCAGGACTACAAGCCGGATTTCTTCGTGTCCGGTGGCTACATGCTGATGCCCCGCAGCGCCGGCGCGTGGACGGCCTCCCTCGGCATCACGTGGCCGAACGCGCCGTGGTCGCGCGGGCGTCTGGACGCGCGCGTGGCCGAGGCGACCGCCGAGATCGAGACCGCGAGGGCGCTGCAGCGGGTGGTGGAGAACGCCATCCGCTTCGCCGTCCAGGATGCCTACGTACGCGTGACGGCCGCGGCGCAGCGCGCGACGCTGCTGCGGAGCAGCATCGTGCCGCAATCGGAGCAGACGCTCGAAGTCTCGCGGGCCGCCTATCAGACGGACCGCGTGGACTTCCTGGCCCTGATCGACAACCAGCGCGTGCTGCTCGAGGCGCAGCTCGGGTACTACCGCGCCCTGAGCGATTTCGAGCAGGCACTCGCCGATCTGGAACAGGCCGTGGGGACGGAATTGTCGCCCGAGATGCTGCAGACGGCGATCGTGACAGAGTAGGAAGGGGGAGCGCATGAAGCTGTTGACGGCGGTCGTGGTGAGCCTCCTCATCGTCGGAGGCGCCGCGTACGCGTTCCGCGATCGACTCGCGGAGGTCTGGACGATCGGAAATCCTTTCACATCGGGGGCCACGGGCACGGCGGGACCCGAAGGCACGGCCACCGGCGCTCCGCTTCCGCGCCCAATGGCTGAGACGGTCGACCCCCGCGGTGAGGTCAATCTCGACCTGCGCCGCCAGCAGCTGATTGGCGTCCGCACGGCGCCGGTGGAGCGGTCGCCCGCCTCCAGGACCGTCCGCACCGTCGGAGTCGTCCGGTACGACGAGACGCGCCTCGCCGACGTCAACCTGAAGATCGGCGGCTGGATCCGCGACCTGTACGTGGACTACACGGGCAAGGCCGTGCGACAGGGCGATCCGCTCTTCTCGATCTACAGCCCGGACCTGCTGGCCACGATGCAGGAGTACCTGCTCGCGTTGAAGACGCGCGACCAGATGCAGGCGTCGCAAGTCGCCGATGCACGCGAGTACGCGGACCGGCTCGTCGAGGCGGCGCGCCGCCGGATCGAGCTGTGGGACCTGCCAGCCGACCAGATGCGCGCGCTGGAGGAGAGCCGGCAGCCGCAGACCAACGTGACGTTCCGTTCGCCGGTGACCGGATACGTCATCGAGAAGCAGGTGCTGAAGGGGATGCACGTCGAGCCTGGGCAGACGCTCTATCGGATCGCGGACCTGTCGACCGTGTGGCTCGAAGCCGACGTCTACGAACAGGAGATGTCCGTGGTCAGGGTGGGGCAGGCCGCCACGGTGACGCTCGACGCCTATCCGGACGACCGCGTCAACGGCCGCGTCGTTTACATCTACCCCTTCGTCGAGGAGAACACGCGCACCGTGAAGGTGCGGTTCCAGCTGCCGAACCGGGCCGGTCGGCTCAGGCCGGGCATGTACGCGAACGTCGCCCTCGAGGCGCCGCTCGGGATGAGCACCACCATTCCCGCCAATGCGCTGCTCGATTCCGGCAGCCGCCAGCTCGTGTTCGTTGCCGAGGGGGGCGGCTACTTCCGGCCGCGGGACGTGCGGGTTGGCCAGCGCCTCGGCGAGCGTGTGCAGATCCTCGATGGCCTGAATGAAGGCGAGCAGGTGGCGCTGGGGGCCACCTTCTTCCTCGATTCGGAGAGCCAGCTGCGCGCCGCGGTACAGGCGTTCGAACCGGCGCGCGGAGCCGCGGCTCCTTCCGACGCGGGCGAGCGGCTGGACATCACGTTCCGCTCGCAGCCGGATCCGCCCCGCATGGGCGACAACACCCTGGAAGTGTCGGTCCGGGACGCATCCGGCCAGCCCGTTCCGGACGCCGACGTGTCGGTGACCTTCTTCATGGCGGCGATGCCGACGATGAACATGCCCGCGATGCGGAGCGAGGCGAAGCTGCCGCCGGCCGGCGGCGGCGTGTACCGAGGTGCAGGTCAGGTGATGATGGCCGGCCGATGGGATGTCACCGTGACCGTGACACGGGGGGAACAGCGTCTGGGAAGCGAACAGTTTTCGTTGGTGGCGAAATAGCCGTAGAGGCGGACCCCGTTCAGAAATCGTAGAGGCGGACCTTTAGGTCCGCCTGAAAAGGAGGGGCGACATATGAAGCAGCTCACATTGGCTCTGGGGTTCCTGGCCATGGCGTTCGTCGTGTCCGCCTGCGGCGGAGGCACGCAGGAGGCCCCCGCACCCGAGACGACCACGGCGCCCGCGGCCCCTGCTTCGGAGGCCGGGCAGCTCGACATCACGTTCGCAAGCGACCCGGAGCCACCGCGCACGGGCGAGAACGTGCTCACGGTGACGGTGATGCAGGGCGGACAGCCCGTCACCGACGCGGAGGTATCGGTCACGTTCTTCATGGCAGCGATGCCCGAGATGAAGATGCCCGAGATGCGCAACACGGTGGCCCTCACGCACGACGCCAGCGGCATGTATCGCGGCACGGGCAACGTGATGATGGCCGGCAACTGGGACGCCACGGTGACCGTGCGCCGCGGCGGCCAGGAGATCGGCAGCCGTGAGTTTGCCGTGACCGCGAAATGAGTGGTCCTGTGTTCTGCGATTCAGGGTTTCGCGTTCGTGTCCGGAGTTCAAGTGTAGGGGGCCGACCTTTAGGTCGGCCCGGAGGTCACCCATGATCGGCCATGTGATCGATTGGTGCGCGGGGAACCGGTTCCTCGTCTTCACGGGCACGCTCGCCCTGACGGCCTGGGGCGTCTGGGCCATGACGACGACGCCGGTGGACGCGGTGCCCGACATCTCCGACGTGCAGGTGATCGTGTCGACGGAGTGGGAGGGGCGCAGTCCCGACCTGATCGAGGACCAGGTGACGTACCCGATCGTCTCGGCCCTCATCTCCACGCCGAGGGTGCGCACCGTCCGCGGCTTCACCGACTTCGGCGTCTCGTGGGTGTACGTCATCTTCGAGGATGGCACGGACATCTACTGGGCGCGCAGCCGCGTCGTCGAGTACCTGCAGGGCATCCGTGGCCAGCTGCCCGAGGGCGCGAACCCCGTGATCGGCCCCGATGCCACGGGCGTGGGCTGGGTCTTCGAGTACGCGCTGGTGGACGAGAGCGGCCGGCACACGCTGGCCGACCTGCGCGGGTTCCAGGACTGGAACCTGCGCTACTGGCTCGCAGCCGTTCCAGGCGTCGCCGAGGTGGCCAGCATCGGCGGCTTCGTCAAGCAGTACCAGGTCAACCTCGATCCGAACAAGATGGCGGCCTACGACCTCTCGGTGAAAGACGTGGTCGAGGCGATTCGGGCCAGCAACGGCGACGTCGAGGGCCGGCTGCTCGAATTCGCCGGACGCGAATACATGGTGCGGGGGCGCGGCTACCTGCGTTCGCTCGCCGACATCGAGGAGGTCGGCCTCGGGGCGCGGGCCGACGGGACGCCCGTCCGCGTCGGCGACGTGGCGCAGGTCGAGATCGGGCCCGATCTCAGGCGCGGCGTGGCCGAGCTCGACGGCGAGGGCGAGGTGGTCGGCGGCATCGTCATCATGCGGTTCGGCGAGAACGCGCTCGGCGTGATCGACCGCGTGAAGGCCAGACTGGAGACGGTGCAGTCGGCGCTGCCGGCGGGCGTGCGGATCGTGCCGACCTACGATCGCTCGTCGCTGATTCGCGCCTCGATCGGCACCTTGCGGCGGACGCTCCTCGAAGAGGCGGTTGTCGTCTCCATCGTCGTCCTCCTGTTCCTGCTGCACCTGCGCTCGGCGCTCGTGCCGATTCTGGTGCTGCCGGTGGCCGTGCTGGCGTCGTTCATCCCGATGTACTACCTCGGCGTCGCCTCCAACATCATGTCGCTCGGCGGCTTGGCGCTTGCGATCGGCGTGCTGGTCGATGCCTCCATCGTCATCGTCGAGAACGCCTACCGGCGCGTGTCGGAGAGCAACGCGCCCCCCGGCGAGCAGGCGCGCCTGGTCGTCGACGCCGCCAAGCAGGTGGGGCGGCCGATCTTCTTCTCGTTGATCATCATCATCGTCTC